>DATLTH010000560.1:0-3906 GCA_035533695.1 Allostellaceae bacterium
TGGGGGGCGACCACAGAATGCGGGTTCTCGGGCTCGATCCCGGGTTGCGGCATACCGGATGGGGGGTCATCGATGTTGCCGGCAATCGGCTCAGCCATGTCGCCGACGGCGTCGTCCATGCCCCGACCGACCTGCCGCTGGCCGAGCGGCTGGTTGCGCTGTTCCGCCAATTGACCCAGGTGCTCGAACGCTTCTCGCCCGACGAGGCGGCGGTCGAGGAAAGCTTCGTCAACAAGAACGCCGCCTCGACCTTGAAGCTCGGCGTCGCCCGCGGCGTTGTGCTGCTCGCCCCGGCCGAGCACGGGCTGCCGGTTGCGGAATATTCGGCGAACCTCATCAAGAAAACGGTGGTCGGCGCCGGCCATGCCGAGAAAGCGCAGGTGCAGCTGATGGTGCGCCGATTGCTGCCGGGTTGCGTAATCGCCGCGCCCGACGCCGCCGACGCGCTGGCGGTGGCGATCTGCCACGCCCACCATGCCGGTACATTACGCGCGTGGAGTGCGGCGCAATGATCGCGAGCCTCGCCGGCATCGTCGATTCGCTGGGGCCGGAGGGCGCGGTCATCGATGTCGGCGGGGTCGGCTATCTCGCCTTCTGCTCGACCCGCACGCTCGGCCGCCTGCCGCCGCCCGGCGCCCCGGTGCGATTATTGGTCGAGACGCATGTGCGCGAGGACCACATCCACCTCTACGGCTTTATCGATGCGGCCGAACGCGACTGGTTCCGCCGGCTGACGACGGTTCAGGGGGTCGGCGCGCGGCTCGCCCTGGCGATCCTGTCGGCCGTCATGCCGGACGCTTTGACCCTTGCCATCGTGGCGCAGGACAAAGCTATGCTGGCGCGCGCCGAGGGTGTGGGGCCGCGGCTGGCGGCGCGCATCGTCAACGAATTGCGTGACAAGATCGGCGGGCTGGCCCTCGTGCCGGAGACGCCGAGCCTTGCGGTGCGGCCTTCCGTCGCAGTCGGCGCGATCGCCGACGCGGTGTCCGCCCTCGAGAACCTGAAGATCGGGCGCGCCGAAGCCTATGGCGCGGTCACCGCGGCATCGCGCCGGCTCGGGGATGACGCGGCGGTCGATGCGCTGATCACGGCCGGCCTGCAAGAGCTCGGCAAGCGGGCCATGCCGTGAGCGACGCCGCGCCGCGGGTGATCGCGCCCGAAAAGGACGAGCAGGACGCGGCCGAGGCGTCGATCCGCCCGCTGACGCTCGACGAGTTCGTCGGCCAGCGGCAGTTGCGCGACAATCTGCGCGTCTTCATCGAGGCCGCGAAGGGCCGCCGCGAGGCGCTCGACCATGTGCTGTTTTTCGGGCCCCCTGGGCTCGGCAAGACGACGCTGGCGCAGATCGTGGCGCGCGAATTGGGGGTCGGCTTTCGTGCCACCTCCGGCCCGGTCATCCAGCGCGCCGGCGACCTCGCGGCGCTCTTAACCAACCTGCAGCCGCACGATATTTTGTTCATCGACGAAATCCACCGCCTGGCGCCGGCGGTCGAGGAGATCCTCTACCCGGCAATGGAGGATTTTCAGCTCGACCTGATCATCGGCGAGGGGCCGGGGGCGCGCTCGATCCGCATCGACCTGCCGCCCTTCACGCTGGTCGGCGCGACAACCCGCTCGGGGCTGATCACCCGGCCGTTGCGCGAGCGTTTCGGCATCCCGCTGCGGCTCCTGTTCTACGAGCCGGACGAGCTGGCGCTGATCGTGACGCGCGGCGCCCGCATTCTCGACTTCGATCTGCGGCCCGATGGCGCCGCCGAGATCGCGCGGCGGGCTCGCGGTACGCCGCGCGTGGCGATGCGGCTGTTGCGCCGCATTCGCGACTTTGCCACGGTCAGCGGCTGGCCCTTTGTCGATGCCGCGACGGCCGACAAGGCGCTGTTGCGGCTCGAAGTTGACGCGCGCGGCCTCGACGGCATGGACCGGCGCTATCTGCGCGCGATCGCCGAGCATTACGGCGGCGGCCCGGTCGGGGTCGAAACCATGGCGGCGGCCTTGTCGGAGCAGCGCGATGTGCTCGAAGAGGTCATCGAGCCCTATCTGCTGCAGCAGGGTTTTGTCCAGCGCACGCCGCGCGGCAGGATGCTGACCGAGACCGCCTACCGCCATCTCGAGCTGCCGGTGCCGGCGCGTTTGCCGGAGCAGTTCGATCTGCTGGCCGGGCTGCCGAACGACCCGGCGACCGATGAGGGGGCGGGATTTGAGTGGGATGGGTCGCGATCGCCCCTCTCCGCCCTTCAGGGGGGAGCGGGAGGGGCCCAGCGCGCAGCGATGGGAGGGTGAGGTGGGAAGCGGCAGGCGCTCTGGAATCCCCCGCCACACCCCGACCCTCTCCACCCCCGGGGGTGGAGAGGGGGTAAATGCTGCGACGCACAGCATGCCCTTGCGGGTCTATTACGAAGACACCGATGCCGCCGGCATCGTCTACTATGCGAACTACCTCAAATTCGCCGAGCGCGGGCGCACCGAACTGATGCGCACCCTGGGTTTCGCGCATAGCGGCATCCACGCCGAGAGCGGGATCGTCTTCACGGTGCGGCGGCTCAGCGCCGATTACCGCCGTCCGGCGCGGCTCGACGACGCGCTCGACGTCGCCACGCGGGTCGTCGAGATCGGCGCCGCGACGCTGCGGCTCGACCAGCGGATCTGCCGGGAAGGGGACGTGCTGGTCGGGCTCGACGTGCTGGTCGCCTGCGTCGGGCGTGACGGAAGGCCGCGCCGGGTTCCGGCCGGGCTGCGCGCGGCGCTCAATTTTTCCGCTCAAATCTCGATAACGCCACCAATCGTCCAAAAGACGCCATAAAAGGCCGCCATTCTATGCCCACACTTCAAACCACCGCGTTGCCCGGCACCGTGTCCCCGACCCTGTCGATCTTCGATCTGTTTATGCAGTCGGACAGCATCGTCAAGCTGATCTTGTTCATGCTGCTGCTCGCCTCGTTCTGGTCGTGGGCGGTCATTTTCGACAAGACGTTGCGCATCCGCCGGCTGCGGCAGGCCGCCGCCAGCTTCGAGGAGACGTTCTGGTCGGGCGGTTCGCTCGACGATCTCTACGACCGGGTTGGCCAACGCCCGATCGATCCGATGAGCGCAGTATTTGCCGCGGCCATGCGCGAATGGCGGCGCAGCGCCGCCAAGGGCCTGCTCGGCACCGCCGTCATGCGCTCCAGCCTGCAGCAGCGCATCGAGCGGGTGATGAACGTGACGGTCGGCCGCGAGATGGACCGCGTCGAGCGATTTATGAATTTTCTTGCGACGGTTGGGTCCACTGCGCCGTTTGTCGGGTTGTTCGGCACCGTTTGGGGGATCATGGACAGCTTTCAGTCGATCGCCGCGTCAAAAAACACCAGCCTAGCGGTGGTCGCTCCCGGCATCGCCGAATCGCTGTTCGCGACCGCGCTCGGACTGGTCGCGGCGATCCCGGCGGTCATCGCCTACAACAAATTGTCGGGCGATTTCGGCCGCTATGCCGGCCGCCTCGAAGCCTTTGCCACCGAGTTCAGCGCGATCCTGTCGCGCCAGCTCGACGAGAGGCCGTGAGGAATGGCCGGCTCGGTCTACAGCGGCAGCCGGAGGAGCAGCGGGCGCGCGGCGGCCGGGCGCTACCGGCCGATGTCGGAGATCAACGTGACGCCGCTCGTCGATGTCATGCTGGTGCTGCTCGTCGTCTTCATGGTGACGGCGCCGCTCTTGACCGTCGGCGTCCCGGTCAATCTGCCGCAGACCGAGGCGCCGCCGATCAACGAGCCGAAAGAGCCGCTCGTCATCACCGTCAACAAGGAGGGCGAGGTCTACATTCAGGACACCAGCGTGCCGATCGAATCGCTGGTCGCGAAGCTGCAGGCGATTACCGGCAGCAACCCTGACGCCGTGCTCTATGTGCGCGGCGACAAGGACATCAATTACGGC
>DATLTH010000561.1:0-4456 GCA_035533695.1 Allostellaceae bacterium
CCGTGTCTGCTTTTTCTTGCCGGCGTACTCCGCCTGCGAAAAACTGCCCTGCCGCTGCATCGCCCCGTCCCTCGGTCCCCCCGTGCCGGCGGATTCTACCCGATGCCAACGCCCGCCGCCGGATTTTTCAGTGTTTCCCTAAATAGACACATGAAACCGTTTTACATCTTGGACGAATTGAACATACCACGCGTACCTAACAGCGCTGCACCGGGCGCATTTGAAGAACCGACATTCACAGGCCAGTGCATCGCTCTCGGTATGGATGACCCATCCATCTGCGGCAACGCGATTGACATTATGGCGAAGGTGAGGGTAGTCGGCGCAGTATCTCAGCTACGTCCTTCTTCAACTGATCCATATCCTTTGCCAAGCCAGTGCCAATCTGAGCAATAGAGGCGGACAGAGCCTGCGCGGCGGTTCGGCGCCTTAGGCCGCGGCGCTCGCGACCTTCTTGCCGACGAGGCGGTCGAAATCTTCCCACATCAGGCGGCAGATTGTGCCCGGCGTGAAGCGGTAGTGGCCGACCGAGCCGATGATCTCGCCGACCGGGGTCACTTCGGCGGCGGAGCCGGTGAGGAACATCTCGTCGGCCTTGGCCAGTTCCTCCGGCAGGATCGTCCGCTCGACCACCTTGATGCCGCGCGTCTTGGCGAGGGCCATCACGGTCTGCCTGGTGATGCCGTTGAGGAAGCAATCGGGCGTCGGGGTGTGCAGTTCGCCGTTGAACGCGAGAAACAGATTGGCGCCGGTGCCCTCGGCGAGGTTGCCGCGCCAGTCGAGCATCAACGCATCGTCGCAGCCCGCGGCCTCGGCCTCGTGCTTGGCCATCGTGCAGATCATGTAGAGGCCTGAAGCTTTGGCGTGCACCGGCGCGGTGTTGGGCGCGGGCCTCGCCCAGCGCGACCACAGCATCTTGATGCCCTTGGCGCGCGCCTCGGGCGAGAAATAGGCCGGCCAGTCCCAGCACGCCAGCGCGAGATGGATTTTGCTCTCTTGCGCCGACACGCCCATCATCTCGGCGCCGCGCCACGCCACCGGCCGGACATAGCCGTCGACGATCTTGTTGCTGGTGATCACCTCCTGCGTCGCCCGGGCCAGATCGTCCATGCCGGCCGGGATCTCGAAGCCGAGGATCTTGGCCGAATTTATCAGCCGCGCGTTGTGGTCCTCCAGGCGGAAGACCTTGCCCTGATAGACGCGCTCGCCTTCGAACACGCAACTCGCATAATGGAGGCCGTGGGTCAGCACATGCAATTTGGCGTCGCGCCATGGGATGAGCCGGCCGTCAAACCAGATGAAGCCGTCGCGATCGTCGAAAGGGAGCACGGACATGGGGCCTTCCTCACCGGAGAATTTGAGTTGCTTGGTCCTCGACTGGTCGAGGACCGGCCGTCAGCCGGGAACATTATATCCCAGAAGACGGCCGGCTTGTACCGAACGTTACCAAATATGTCAACATGACTGACATAAAATATCGGGAGGGGACGCCCGACGCGGAGCTGACGGCGCTGCGCGACGACGTGATAAGGCAAGGCATCGAGCTGTTGTTCTTCGCCTACCGCGACTTCACCGCCGAACCGGACGCGATCCTTGCGCAATACGGGTTCGGACGCGCCCATCACCGGGTTGTGCACTTTGTCGGGCGGCACCCGCAGATCACGGTCGGCGAATTGCTCGGCATCCTGCGGATCACCAAGCAGAGCCTCAACCGGGTTTTGGGTCAGCTGGTCCGCCGCGGCTTTATCGTCCAGCACCGCGGCGCCCAGGATCGCCGCCAGCGCCTCCTCGAACTGACTGAAAGCGGCCGCGAACTCGAACGGCATTTGTCGGAGGTGCAGCGCGCCCGGGTCGGCGCGGCCTACCGCAAGGCCGGCATACCGGCGGTCGAGGGGTTCCGCAAGGTGCTGCTCGGCATCATCGCCGACGAGGAGGATCGCCGGCGGTTCGGCCGCACGTCGCCGCTTCGCCGTTGAGCGGTGGCGTGATGTATACTGGGCGGCGATGAGCGACGCCGAACATCATCTGCTGGTGGTCGATGACGATGCGCGGCTGCGCGGCCTGTTGCGCCGCTACCTCGTCGAGAACGGCTTCCGCGTGACCGTCGCCGCCGATGCGGCCGAGGCGCGCGCCAACCTGGCGAGCTTCGCCTTCGACTTGATCGTGCTCGATGTGATGATGCCCGGCGAGAACGGGCTTCAGCTGACCCGGGCGTTGCGCAGCGAGGGCGGCACAGATCGCGTGCCGGTTTTGCTGCTGACGGCGATGGGCGAACCCGCCGACCGGGTCAATGGGCTCGAAGAGGGCGCCGACGACTATCTTGCCAAGCCCTTCGAGCCGCGCGAGCTGGTGTTGCGCATCCGCAATATTCTGGGGCGCCACGGGAGCGGTGAGCAGATCGAACGAACCGTTCGGTTTGGTTTGTTTCGCTTCGATCTCGGCCGCGGCGAACTGTTCCGCGGCGGCGAGATCGTGTATCTGACCGCGGCTGAAGCGGGGCTCCTGGCGAGCCTCGCGGCGCGGGCGGGCGAGGCGGTAACGCGGGAGGATTTGTCGCAATCGGCGCCATTCCGCGGCAACATCCGCAATGTCGATGTGCAGATGACGCGGCTGCGCCGCAAGATCGAACCCGACCCGCGCTATCCGCGCTACCTGCAAACCGTGCGCGGCACCGGCTATGCGCTCAAGCCCGAGTGAGGCAACCATAGCAGGACCCGATATGCACCCTGGCCGGATTGACAGCGGCGCCGCATCGACTGCGATCCCCGCCCGATCGGTGGTGCCCCGAGCGGCATCCGACCCGTCGAGCACGCGGCAGCGCGGTTGGATCAAACCGCTGGTGCCGAAGACGACCTTCGGCCGTTCGCTGCTGTTGATCGTGATGCCGCTCGTGCTGTTGCAGGTTATCGCCGCCTGGGTGTTTTACGACCGGCATTGGCAGGCCATATCGTACCGCCTCTCTTCCGACGTCGCCGGCGACATCACGGTGCTGGTCAAGGCGCTGCAATATGCGGATTCCGATGCGGAGCGGGCACGCCTGATCGCGCGGACGGCGGAGCTCGCCGATTTGACGATCGAGTTGAAGAGCGGCGCCAAGCTGCCGCCGCCCCTGGCGCCAAGCGGAACGATGCTCGAACGCCAGCTGACCGAGGCGATGACCTCGCGGCGATCGCCGCCGTTCCGGGTGGATGCCGCAGGTTACCCCGACAACGTGCGAATCGAGGTCCAGCTGCCGGCGGCCGTGCTGTCGGTCGTCGTGCCGCGAAACCGGCTGTTCAGCTCGACGACCTACATCTTCATCATGTGGATGGTCGGCTCGTCGCTGGTGCTGCTGGGGGTTGCGGCGCTGTTTTTGCGCAACCAGGTCAAATCGCTGCGCCGGCTGGCGATCGCGGCGGACGCGCTCGGCAAGGGGCGCACCGTCGCCTTCACCAAGGTCGAAGGCGCCCTCGAAGTCCGCCAGGCCGCGGCCGCGTTCATGCAGATGCGCGACCGCATCGAGCGCCAGGTCAGCCAGCGCACCGAAATGCTCGCCGGCGTATCGCACGATTTGCGCACGCCGCTGACCCGCATGAAGCTTGCCGTCGAGTTGATGGGCGACGACCCGGCCGTCGCCGAGCTGAAGTCCGATGTCGCCGACATGGAGCGGCTGGTCGATCTCTACCTCGATTTCGCGCGCGGGGCGGGAACCGAGAGCCCGGTGGAAACCGACATCGCGCCCTTGATCGAGGATCTGGCGGCATCGACGCGGCGCGACGGCACGCCGCTCCGGGTCGATCCGCCGAGCGAACTGGTCCTGACGGTCAGGCCGCACGCGCTGCGTCGCTGCCTTGCCAATCTGATCGCCAATGCCCGGCGCTATGGACAGCATGTGTGGCTGTCGAGCGTGCCGGTCGAGGATGGCGTCGACATCCTGATCGACGATGACGGCCCGGGCATCGCGCCGGCCGACCGCGACCGGGTGTTCCAGCCGTTCGTCCGGCTCGACGCCTCGCGCAACCCGTCGACCGGCGGGATCGGTCTCGGCCTCACCATCGCGCGCGACGTGGCGCGCAGCCACGGCGGCGACGTGCGGCTCGAAGCCTCGCCCTATGGCGGCCTGCGCGCCCGCGTTCATCTGCCGCGCTGACCGCCGGACAGCAAAAGGCCGCCCGGGCAAGGGCGGCCTTCCTGAACGGTGGGCTTGCGGCGGTTCAGCGCGCGGTGTGCGGCGGGGTCGTGATGGTGCGGAACTCGTCGAGGCCCTCGCTGGCGCGCTTGTGTAGGATCGCGGTCGCGTCGTTGCCGGCCTTGGTCGCGATCGTTGCGATCTCGCGCCCGCGATTAACGCTTTTGTCGAGCATCTTCTTGACGTTTTCGGCGTTCTTGGCGAGGCGGTCCTCGGTCGAGGCGGGCGTCGCCATCATATCGCGCATCAACGTCGAAAACCCTTCGAAGACCTCGCGGGTCATTTCGA
>DATLTH010000562.1:0-2304 GCA_035533695.1 Allostellaceae bacterium
CCTCAAGCGCCGCTTCAATCACCATCGCTACGCCGCCGTGCCGATGGAGTGCCGCGGCGTCGTCAGCGCCTATGAGCCGCGTACCGACACGGCGACGATATGGTCCTCGACCCAGGTGGTGCACTGGGTGCGGCGCGAGGCAGCAGGCCTGCTCGGCGTGCCCGAGGCGCGGGTGCGCTGTGTCGCACTCGATGTCGGCGGCGGCTTTGGCGGCAAGGGGCACGTCTATCCAGAGGATTTGCTGATCACCTTCCTGGCGCGCCGGTTGGGGCGGCCGGTGCGCTGGATCGAGGGACGCAGCGAGCATTTGATGAGCGCGACCCATTCGCGCGACCAGTTGCACGATCTCGAGATCGGGTTTGACGACGACGGACGCATCCTCGCCCTGCGCGATGATTACATCGTCGACTGCGGCGCCTGGAACCCGATCGGCTCCGGCGTCGCATACAATACCGCCGTGCACCTGACCGGCATGCGGAAGCTCCGCGCCTTGACCCGGCGGCGGCATTCGCGCTCGGCTTGCCGATAGCCTACGCCTTCAAGCGCGAATGGCTCCGGGTGTGATTCGGCGACCGGCGACAATGCCTTTGGATCCCTTGCCGGCGTCGCTTGAAGCTGGCACCAGCGTCCGTGTCCTCGCTCCTGGCGACCTGCTGTTTCGGCAGGGCGACCCGGCTGCGGCCATCTTCAAGGTCGAGAGCGGTCGGCTGCGCCTCGTCCGCCGCACCGTCGATGACCATCTGGTGATCCTCCACACAGCGCGTCGCGGCGAGTTTTTCGCCGAAGCCTCGCTGTTCGCCGACGCCTATCACTGCGATGCGGTTGCCGCTGCGGCGTCGAGCGTTCGGGTCTACCCGAAGCAGACCGTGATGGAGGCGATGCGCAGGGACCCGGCGCTCGCCGAGGCGTTCATGGCGCGGCTCGCCCGCCAGCTGCAAGAACTCCGGGCACGGATGGAGCTGCGCAACATCCGTTCGGCGCGCGATCGCGTGCTGCAATACCTGCGGCTGCGTGCCGGCCTGCACGGTCGCAGCATCGCGCTCGAGGGCCAGCTGCAAGACATCGCGGCGGAAATCGGCATGACCCGCGAGGCGCTGTACCGGACGCTGGCGGCGCTCGAAGCCGAGGGCCATCTGACCCGCACCGAGACCGCGATCCTGCTCAAGAAATCCGATAGAACATGATCCGGATCATGCGGCGGTGCGGCCGGAATACGCTAGGGTTTGGGCCGTGTCGCAGGGCGGTGTCGGTTCCCCCATAGAGTCGCCGCGATCAACTCCTCCGATGAGGTTCCTCTATGCTTTCCACCCGTAAAATCGTCGCCATCGGTGCCGTGCTCGCAGTCGCGGCAGCGGGCGTCGCGATTGCGCAAACGATGCCCGACCATCATTCGATGGGGCCGGGCGGCATGCAGCAGATAATGCGCCAACACCAAGGCATGATGGGCGCTCATGCCGGAATGCACGTGGCCTCGACAATGCCGACATCGCCCGGCCAAGGCGCATTCGGAGCGATCCAGGAGATCGTGCAGATGCTCGACGCCGACCCGAAAACCGACTGGTCGAAGGTCGATCTCGAAGCGCTGCGCCAGCATCTCATCGACATGAACGAGGTCACCTTGAAGGCCGGGGCCGCGCCCAAGCAGATCGACGGCGGCCTGGAGATCGCGGTCACCGGCAGCGGGCGCACGCTGGTCGCGATACAACGGATGATCCCGGCCTGGGTTCAGATGGGGAACGGCCATGACGGGTGGAGCGCGAAGGCGTCCGAGCTGCCGAACGGCGAACTCCTGACGGTCACCGCGACCAACCCGAAGGAGGTCGCGCACATTCGCGGTCTCGGGTTCATCGGCCTGCTCGCCAGCGGTTCGTGGCACCAGCAGCACCATCTCGCGATGGCGAAGGGCGAGTTCCGCCACGAGCATCTCGGCCACACGCCCTGAGACGGCGATCCACAAAAAAGCCGGCTTGATATTGATCAAAGCCGGGCAAACCCGTTCGGGTGCACCTTTCGTCGCGGCGAACCGATCCATCATTTCCTCTCGATGGTGAGGTGTTTAAGGTCGAGTATCCTCCCGCGATAGGCGATAGGAGCGAGCCGTGACCGATGCCGCGAACCGCGCAAGCCTCGGAACGTGCAGTCCGCACAAAGCCAGCATGAAGACCCCGTAAATCAGAAAGCCCTCGCTGGTGCCGAAGCGGTCGGCGATGCCGCCCACAACCGGCGGGATCAGGATCGAGCTGAGCCGCTGACCCGTCTGGCGCAGTCCGACGACGGCGCCCTGCTGATGGCGCCCGACGGCAC
>DATLTH010000563.1:0-2457 GCA_035533695.1 Allostellaceae bacterium
AGAGGGAGGGACCCGCGCCGCAGGCGTGGGAGGGTGAGGGGCGACCCTCAGGCCTTGCAGAACGAGTCTGCCGATGACAATGCTGCCGAGCTTTTCCGTCGCCGGCGAGGTGGCTCTGGTGACCGGTGCCTCTTCCGGCATCGGCCGCCATTTCGCCGAAGTGCTGGCATTGGCCGGGGCGAAAGTGGCGCTCGCGGCGCGCCGCACCGAGCGCCTTGCCGAGCTGGCGGACGAAATCGTGGCACACGGCGGGCAATGTCTGCCGGTTTCCTGCGACGTGACGCGGCGCGATAGCATCGCCGCGTGCATCGCCACGGTGGAGGAAAAACTCGGGCCGCTCTCGATCCTCGTCAACAATGCCGGGGTCGTGGTGTCGAAGCCGCTGTTCGAGCACACCGAAGAGGACTGGGACTACGTCGTCGACACCAATCTGAAAGGCGCCTGGCTGATGGCGCGCGACTTTGCCCATCACCTCGTCGAACAGAAGCGCCCGGGGCGGATCATCAACATCTCGTCGGTCCTGGCGTCGCATACGATCGGGCGGGTCCCGGCCTATTGCGCGGCGAAGGCTGGCCTCAGCCATCTGACCCAGGTGCTGGCGATGGAACTGGCGCGCTACGGCATCCTCGTCAACGCGCTGGCGCCGGGCTATGTCGAGACCGATTTCAACCGCGCGTTCTTCGAGACCCCGGCCGGCAAGGCGCTGATCGGCCGCATCCCGCTGAAGCGCATCGCCCAGGCGCCCGACCTCGACGGCGCCTTGTTGTTCCTGGCGTCGCCCGCCAGCGCCTATGTCACGGGCGCGATACTCGCGGTCGATGGCGGGCACGGCGTTGCCGCCATTTGAGCCGCCGGCTGATTTCGGGTCGCTCGTCCGCTTTCTCGCCGCGGCGAGCGGGGCGGAGCGGGTCGAGACCGGCGCGTTTGCGCTGCTCTCGGGTGGCGCGATCCAGGAGAATTGGGGCTTCACCGCGCTGTTCGCCGGCGGCCGCCTCGCCGGCGCGCAGCCGCTCGTGCTGCGCACCAACGCCGCGACCGGCATCGCGTCGAGCCTCGGCCGGATCGAGGAATTCGCCGTATTAAAGGCGGCCTTTGCCGCCGGCGTCACGGTGCCTGAACCGCTTTTTGCCTGCGCCGACCCGAGCGTCATCGGCAAGCCGTTCTTTGTCATGCGCCGCGTGCCCGGGACCGCGCAGGGCCGGCAGATCACCGCGGACCCGGCCCTCGATGAGGGATTACCGCCAATCGCCTCTTGGCTCGGGCATCAGCTGGCGCGCCTCCAGACCATCCGGCCGCCGCGCCCCGACCTGCCGTTTCTCCGGCTGATCGAGGCGCCACAGCACATCGCCGATTTCCGTGGCTATCTCGACAGCCATCCGCAGCCGCGGCCGGTGCTCGAATGGGCGATCCGCTGGCTCGAAACCCATCTACCCGAGCCGCTTCCCCCGGTGCTGTGCCATCGCGACTTCCGCACCGGAAATTACATGCTTGATGGCGCCCAATTGACCGGCATCCTCGACTGGGAATTCGCCGGCTGGGGCGACCCGGACGAGGATATCGGCTGGTTCTGCTGCAAGGGCTGGCGCTTCGCCCGGCTCGACCGCGAGGCCGGCGGCATCGCCGGCCGCGCGCCCTTCTATGCCGGCTATGAAAATGCCGCCGGCCGCCGCCTCGACCCGGAGCGGGTGCATTTCTGGGAGGTGCTGGCCAATGTCCGCTGGGCCGTCATCGCCTTGCAGCAGAGCGACCGCTGCCTGATCGGCGACGCGCGCGATCTGTCGACCGCGATCATCGGCCGGCGGGCCAGCGAATGCGAGCTGGAATTGCTGCTGCTCCTCGACCCCGGAGGATCGGCTCAAACGACCCCCTCTCCCCCCCATGGGCCATTGGCGGGGGAGAGGGTTGGGGTGAGGGGGCCATTGCCGACACCCTCACCCGTCCGCGGGCTACCGCCCGCGGCCACCCTCTCCCGCATTGCGGGAGAGGGGCTAAACCTGCGTGACCGGCCGAGCGGCATCGCTTTGCTGGCGCTCGGGCGCGAGTTGCTGATCGAGGAATTGCTGCCGCTCTTGCCGCCCGAGCGCCACCGCGACTTGCGCCTCGTCGCCACCGCGATGTCGATCGCCGAGCGCGAAGCCATGGCGGATGCGGGGCCGGCGCACGATATAAGGTGCCGGTTGGTCGAGCTGTACGGCGATGCGGACCTCGTCGCGCTGTTCTGCCGGCTGGCGGCGGATTTGCGTACCGGGGCATTCGAATCATGCGCAGCGCGCGAAGCGGCTGCCCGTGCGATACTATGGCGGTTGACGATCGTGAAGTTGCGCGAGGGGAACCCGGTCTTCCTCGCCGAGAACGGTTTCGGAGAATAGCGCCCGTGTCCCAGTCGAGCGTCCGCGAAGCGATCGACGCCTTTGCCCGCGGCGAAATTGTCGTCGTCACCGATGATGATGACCGCGA
>DATLTH010000564.1:0-4825 GCA_035533695.1 Allostellaceae bacterium
AAACTAATCAACCCGGCATGGGGCGCCTAAAGCGAGCGAATAGGCTTCTGCCTCTAGAAACGAGGATTCGGTTTCAGAAATTTGTCGATGACTTTCCGGTCGCGGTACTCACGAACATATGGAGTGACCTAGCGGGAGCTACTGACAAGTCTTACGTCGTACAAACCAATCCCAAGATAATTGAACGCTGCGTTTTGATGGCTACTGATCCCGGTGACCTCGTCCTCGATCCCACCTGCGGTTCGGGCACGACGGCTGCAGTTTCCGAACAATGGGGGCGGCGCTGGATCACCATCGACACTTCCCGCGTCGCCCTCGCTCTAGCGCGCACTCGCCTCATGTCGGCGAAATACCATTACTACCTGCTCGCCGACAGCCGTGACGGCCGCGCCAAGGAGCAGGACGTCTCGGGGAAAATCCAGCCCGATACGCCGACACACAACGATGTCCGTCACGGCTTCGTCTATGAGCGGGCACCGCATGTCACCCTGAAATCCATTGCCAACAACGCCGAGATCGACGTGCTGTGGGAGGAGGCACAGGCGACGCTCGAACCGCTGCGGGAGAAGCTGAACACCGCGCTCGGCACCACTTGGGACGAATGGCAAATCCCGCGCGAGGCCGATCCCGCCTGGTCGGCCGATATTGCGAAGATGCACGCCGACTGGTGGACCGCGCGCATCGAGCGACAACGGCGCATCGACGCTTCCATCGCCCGCCGTGCCGACATCGAATACCTCTACGACCGTCCCTACGAGGACCGGTCACGTGTCCGCGTCGCCGGCCCCTTCACCGTTGAAAGCCTATCGCCGCACCGTGTCGTGCCGTCCGACGAGGATGATTTGCTCGACCTGCCACGCGCACCCGGAAAGCGCCGGCGCATCGCAACGCCGCCGGTCGATTTCGCCGCGATTGTGCTGGACAACCTGCGCACCGCGGGCGTGCACCAGAGCCGGAAGGCCGACAGTATCCACTTCACCAGCCTGCAACCCTGGCCCGGCATCTATATCGGAGCCGAAGGCCGGTTTCGGGAAGGTGATACGGAGCGCCGCGCCGGCATCCTGATCGGGCCCGAGTTCGGCACCCTGTCCCGCATGGACCTCGTTACCGCCGCGCGCGAAGCCTCCGAAGCCCGGTTCGACGTGCTCATCGCCTGCGCCTTCAACTACGATGCCCATGCAAGCGAGCTGACCAGGCTCGGGCCGCTGTCGATCCTGAAGGCGCGGATGAACCCCGACCTGCACATGGCCGATGACCTGAAAAACACCGGCAAGGGCAACCTGTTCGTGGTGTTCGGCGAGCCCGACCTGGTGGTGGAACCCGTACCCGGCGTTCCCGATCAGGTCCGCATCCGCATCATCGGCGTGGACGTGTTCGACCCTCAGACCGGCGACATCCGCTCCGGCGACACGAAGAGCATCGCCGCCTGGTTCATCGACACCGACTACAACGAGGAGAGCTTCTATGTCCGCCACGCCTACTTCCTCGGCGCGCAGGACCCCTACAAGTCGCTGAAGGCGGCGCTCCGCGCCGAGATCGACGAAGAAGCCTGGGCCACGCTCTACCGCGATACCTCCCGCCCCTTCCCGCGCCCCGCGACGGGCCGGATCGCGGTGAAGGTGATCAACCACTTCGGCGACGAGGTGATGAAGGTATTTACCGTGTGAGCGCCGACCGATGAGCATGGAATTCCGCATCGCTGACACCTTCACCGCCGCGCTCGCGCGCCTCGCGGCGGCGGAGCAGAAGGCGGCGAAAACCAAGGCGTTCGACTTGCAGATGGACCCTTCTGCGCCCGGGCTGAAGTTCCATCGGATAGATCGCTCGCGCGACCCGCATTTCTGGTCGGTGCGCGCGAGCGGCGATATCCGCATCATCGTCCACAAGACCGAGGCGAGCTTCCTGCTGGCCTATGTCGGCCATCACGACGACGCCTATGGCTGGGCCGAGCGCCGGCGGATCGAGGCACATCCCCGCACTGGCGCAATTCAGATTGTCGAGGTGCGGGAGCGGGTGGAGGAAATCGCCTCTCCCGCCGCACCGGCAGAGCCGGCTCCCGCACCGCCCACCCTGCCGTTCCAGTCCCTCGCGGCCGACGATCTGCTCGCGATCGGCGTACCGCCGGACTGGATAGAAGACGTGCAGGCCGCGACCGAGGATGCCTTCCTGGCCCTCGCGGACCATCTTCCTGCCGAGGCCGCCGAGGCGCTGTTGGAATACGTCAGCACCGGCCGCCTGCGCCCGCCCGCGCCGGTCGAGACGCCCGATCCGTTCGCCCACCCGGACGCGCTGCGCCGCTTTCGTGTGGTGGAGAACCAGGAGGAGTTGGCGCAGGCGCTGGACGCTCCGTGGGACCGATGGGCGGTGTTCCTACATCCCGCCCAGCAGGGAATCGTGGACCGGAGCTTTGCCGGCCCGGCACGGACCTCCGGTTCCGCCGGAACCGGCAAGACCGTTGTCGCGCTGCACCGGGCGGCGCGCCTTGCTCGCCAGGCGCCGGACGGCCGCGTGCTGCTGACCACCTTCTCGCAACCCCTCGCCAATGCGCTCGCGCGCAAGCTGGCTGTGCTCCTGGGACCGGACTCGCCGGTGCTGCACCGGATCACCGTCGCGCCCTATCGCAGCGTCGCCGACGAACTGTATCAGCTTGCCTTCGCCCGCCGGGCCGTGGTGGCGTCCGATGAGCAGGTCGCCGACGCGGTTGCCAAGGTTGCCGAGGCGATCGGTGCCAAGGGCTTCACGCCGCGCTTTCTGCTTTCCGAATGGCGGCACGTCGTGGACGCCTGGCAGATCGCCGATGTCGAAGCCTACGCTCAGGTGCCGCGTCTTGGCCGCAAGAACCGCATGAGCGCAGGCCAACGCGAGCGGCTTTGGCCGGTATTCGCCGCAGTGCGCGCTTCGCTTGCCAAGCGCGGTCTGGAGACGTGGCCGGAGATTTATGGGCGAGCCGCCGCCCACTACGCCACTCGCAAAACCAAACCGTTTACGAACATCGTGGTAGACGAGGCACAGGACCTTGGGGTGGCCGCGCTGCGGTTCTTGGCCGCAATCGCCCCAGCTACGCCTGATGCGCTGTTCTTCGCGGGCGATCTAGGCCAGCGCATCTTCCAGCAGCCCTTCTCATGGAAGGAGCTTGGCGTCGATGTTCGCGGCCGATCCTCGACGCTGACCGTCAACTATCGCACCAGCCACCAGATTCGCCGAGCCGCGGATCGCCTTCTGCCGAGCGCGATTCGCGACGTGGATGGGAACGCCGACGAACGGGGCCGTACCGTCTCGGTGTTCAACGGGCCGCCTCCAGAGATACAGACTCTCGATACGGAGGCGGCCGAGATCGCGGCGGTATCCGCTTGGATCTGTCGCGCGATGACCGATGGCATCCTTCCCGCCGAAGTGGGCGTGTTTGTTCGTACACGAGCCGAGCTGCCGCGCGCGCGAGCTGCGATCGAAGCGGCCGGCTCTACATGGCTTGAACTATCAGAGCGGGAGCAGGAGGCGCAGGGCAGCATCTCGATCGGCACAATGCATCTTGCGAAGGGGCTCGAATTCAAGGCGGTCATTGTCATGGCGTGTGATGACGGGGTGCTGCCGCTGCAGTCCCGCTTGGAAGCGGTTGCCGACGAAACGGAACTCGACGACGTGTATGAGACGGAGCGCCACCTCCTCTATGTCGCCTGTACTCGCGCGCGGGACCGGTTGATGCTTTCCGCAGTGCGTCCCGCGTCGGAGTTCCTGCAAGACCTCGGTGCCCGCTGACTGAATCTACCGGTCAGAAGAGGGGTTATCGAGGGCATAGAACGGGATGACGCGGATGTTCTCACATTATTCCGTCATCGCGCATGAGATACACTTGCCGGCCGGATCGGCAAGACCCGGATCACGCGGCCCCGACCAACGCCGGGGCCGCGCTTGGTTCAGGCGGCCTTCTGAAACCGGGCCGTGCCCGGCCGGGACCAAAAGGCCAGTAGCTCGCAGGCGGTCGTTCCTTGGCTGAGTGTGATGTAGATGGGGGCGGGAAACGTCGGGTCGTCGAGCTTCACCGAGAGGTAGGGTCGGCCGTCCTCGGAGACCCGCGACCAGGCGGCGCCCACTTCCAGATCGGCGGCATAGACCTGATGCGTCGGCGCGACGCGCTTGGCCGTCATCGGCGGCTCGATCGGCCTGATTTCGAGATCGGCATTGAGGGTGAGGCTTCGTATTGAGCCCCTGTAGCTGCCGTCCGGTGTTTGTGTGAAGATTCCGAGCTGGGCCATCATGCAGTCTCCGCTTGGGGTTTCTGTTCTTCGCCTTTGGTTGGCGTTCAAAAGCGACGGCTTTTGGAACGCCTGTCCGGCGAGGACCGGGGGCGGGGTGCAAGGGCGCGTGCGGGGGAGGGGGATCGCCCGCCCTGCACGGAATGGAGCGCAGCGGAGTGGAGGAAGGGCGGGGATACCCCCGCGCGCGGGAGCGCAGCGACGCACCCTTGCGGGCCGGGGGCAGAGCCCCGCTTGCTTGCGCGCTCGGCGCGCCGAAGGGTGGCAGCAGCCGCGCCATCTGGGCCCCGAGGCGGTCGATGCTTCAGCGCTCGGTACGGCGCGGGCCCGCGCAGTAGAATGAGGATCGCCCGCAGACCAGAGGCGGGGAAAGGGAGGAGGGTCACGACATGCCGCACACGAACACCGCCGATCAGGGGCGGGGCGTCATCGACGAGTACTTCAATGTGGTGAACTGGTGCCTCTCCGACCGAGGCGCACCGGCTCAGACCCCGCTTGGCTACACTCCGACCTTGCTGCTGTTTTCGATCGTCGATGCGATCTCACACTCGGGCCAAACGACGCAAGGCCAC
>DATLTH010000565.1:0-8043 GCA_035533695.1 Allostellaceae bacterium
TGCCCGTGGCGCAGCACTTCTGGACGACGGCGACCGGATCGCCTTTCAGGGTCTCGAACCGTGTAGCGCCGTCGTCGCGCCAGAACCGCAGATCGAAGACGTTTTGACCGACGTGAAGATCTCTGATGGTGAGTTCCGGGAGCCACTCAGGCAGAACGGGATCGATGTAGAGCTTGCCGGCCGGCGCGTCGGGTTGGAAGCCGACCAGCATCTGCAGCATAAAGAAACAGGAGCCGGCCGCCCAGCCCTGCGGGACGTTGGCGCCCAGGTACTGGACCGGAAAGTTGGTCGGATCGCGCTGCAGGCCGGAATAGAGCTCCGGCATCTGGTGGGACATGAAATAGCCGGCGGCTTTGCTGATGTCGTAGGCAATGCGCGCTGCTTCCTCGACAAAGCCGTAGCGTCGGAAGCCCATGGCGATGAGTCCGTTGTCGTGAGGCCACACCGCGCCGTTCTGATAGGAATTGGGATTATAGGAGGGGTTGTCGGTCGACAGCGTCCGGATGCCCCAACCGCTCCACATGTCCGGTTCGGTCAGCCGCTTGACCACCTTGACGGCGCGGTCGGGTGGCACGATGCCCGACCACAGGCATTGGCCAGGATTGGAGGCGACGCTCAACACCTGCTTTTTGTCGCCATCGAGGCAGAAGGCGTAAAAGCCGGACTCTTCATCCCAGAACGCGTCGTTGAAGCGGGCGAAGAGGGTCTCGGCCTTTTGGCGCAGGGCTCGAGCCCGGGCCGGTTTGCCCAGAGCATCATAGATCTGCGCCATCCGCAGCCAGGCATCGTAGACGTAGCCCTGAATCTCCACGAGCGCGATCGGTGTTTTGACGATCGACCCGTCGGTATTGACCAACGCCTCGCCGGAATCCTTCCAACCCTGGTTGTAGACGCCATCCTTTGATCGGGTCTGGTATTCCTGAAACCCATCACCATCCCGATCGCCGTATCTGTCGATCCAGGCAAGGCATTTCTCCGCGGCTGGCAAATACCGCGTCAGTAAATCGGCATCGCCGGTGCAGCGCCAAGCGTTATGCAGCACGATCAAATACAAGATGGTGGCGTCGGCAGTCCCATAATAGGGAGTGTGCGGAATGAGCTTGAAGTGCGCCAACTCTCCGCGACGCAATTCGTGCATGATCTTGCCGGGCTCCGCGTCGCGATAATCGTCACGCTTCGTGGCTTGGTAGCGGCTCAGCACCTCCAGCGCGCCGCGGGCGAAATCCGGATGCACCATGGCGTTCTGCAGCGAGACGGTCAGGCTGTCGCGCCCGAACAGGGCCAGAAACCACGGCACCCCGGCGGCAGGCACGAACACCAGATGGTTGGTGCCCTCGATGGGAAGTCGCAAGGCGGCCATATCCTCCAGCGACTGGTGGTAGAAGCGGTAGAACTCCTCATTGCTCGTCTCGATCTTAAGTACGGCGTCCTGCCACTGGGTCAACTTGCGCCGCGCCTCGGCTCCATCGGTCTGATCAATGCAGTGCTCGGGCGCGTGATCGATGGTCTGCCCGTCGCCGATTGCATAGAGCATGCACGAGTGCCACGCTTCGCCGGGCTTGAGTTCGAGTTCGAAACTGATCCGGCCGTTGGCGTAGACCGGCTTGGAATCCCACCTGTGCGCCGTGAGGGTGACCCGCCGTTCAAAGTCCTTGTTGATATAGGCGATCGTTAGGCGTGCGGCGCTTTGCGACCATGCGGATGTGATGCTGCCGCGCCTCACGATACGGCCGGACTTCACTTCGAAGATATCGGCGAAATCGCTGCGTACCGCGATCTCGAGGTTGAATTGCACCTTGCCCATACCGTGATTGACCAAATCGATATCCTCATGGATTCCGCCGCCGATGGACCGGCTGATCGAAAGGCTGAGGGTATGTTCCGGAATCTCGCCGATTTCGGTATGAATGGTTGGATTGGTGAGGAAGATGCGGTTGGCGTAGTAGGCGATGTTTCCGCTGTTCAAGAGCTGCCACGGCTCGCCGTCGGCGTACATTCGCCATGACGAGATGACCCGTGTGTCGGAGTGATAAAAGCCCTTGTCTGTCGGCCAGCGGATCTGACCGTCCTGGTCGGTGATCAGGACACCGTAGCCCTGGTTGATCGCCAACCTTGGCGGTCCGACGGTGATCTCAAGCGCCATGAATGACTTTCCCTGTAAGCGCTCGGTGACGGCTCGACATGAAGACTCGGAGCTGCCGTTCCGCCGGAGAGACAGCCAGTCGCTCAATGTATGATTTGTTCCGATAGCATCTGATATGGGGGGTCCGTCAGCTTCGGAAACTACGCAGGAAACAGGCTGCTCCGCGGCGCTGTCGGTTGGATCGACTGGCCGAGCGATGCGGCCGCGTGCGGGTCTCAGTAGTTTCCGAACCTACCGTCGCGAACCAGCCGCCGCCTATCGTGTGACCAGATCGCCGCGAGCGTGACAGTTTTCGCGGCATTGCCCCGATGGCACGACGAGCGGGTGGTCGAAGCCGCACGGTTGTCACGGTTGTAAGGAGTGAAGCAAAATGCAGATCGGCGTGATCGGGCTCGGCCGCATGGGCGCCAACATCGACCCCGAGGCAAAACCGAAAGCGCCACCGGTCGAACCGGCGGCAAAGCACGCCGCGGAGTAGCGCCATGTCAGACAGCCAGCCGATCCGGAAACCTCCGACCGCGCAGGTGGTCGAGCCCCCGCCGCGGCGCGACGCGCGCCCGGCCGATCCCTGCGCCATGGTGATCTTCGGTGCCGGCGGCGACCTGACCAAGCGGCTGGTGGTGCCGGCCCTCTACAACCTCTCGCGCACCAAGGTGCTGCCGGATAATTTCGCGTTGATCGGCGTCGATTTGGCCGCGGGAACCGCCGAGAGCTGGCGCGACCACCTGCACGACATGCTGAAAAGCTTCGTCGGCAATGCCGCTGCGGAGTTCGACATCGACCACATCGACGAGGCGGCGTGGCAGCGGCTCGCGGAGAAAATGTCGTACGTGCAGGGCGACCTGACAAAGCCTGAGCTGTACGAGCAGATCCGCGGCGCGCTCGGCGAGGCTGAAAAGGCCCATGCCACCGAGGGCAACGCCATCTTCTATCTCGCCATCGCCGATCGGTTCTTTGGCACCGTGGTCGACCAGCTCGGCAAGGCAAAGCTGACCGAAGAGGACGAAGACAAGAACGGCAAGCATCGCTTCTGGCGCCGCGTGGTGATCGAAAAGCCGTTCGGCCATAGCCTCGCTTCGGCATGCGAGCTGAATGCCCGCATCCTGCGCACGTTGAGCGAGGATCAGATCTTCCGGATCGACCACTTTCTGGGAAAGGACACGGTCCAGAACATCATGGCGTTCCGCTTTGCGAATGGGCTGTTCGAGCCGATCTGGAACCGCGACCGCATCGATCACGTGCAGATCACCGCGGCGGAGACGGTGGGCGTCGAGCGGCGCGGCAAGTTCTACGAGGCGACCGGGGCATTGCGCGACATGATCCCGAACCACGTGTTCACCTTGCTTTCGCTGGTGGCGATGGAGCCGCCGACCGGCTTCGATGCCGCCGCAATCCGCACCAAGAAGGCCGAAGTGTTCGCCGCGATGCCCGCGGTCGATCCGGCTCAGGCGGTGCGCGGCCAGTACGGGGCCGGCACGGTGCTGGGCAAAAAGGTCAACGCGTATCGGCAAGAGCCCGATGTGGCGGCGGATTCCAACACCGAGACCTATGTCGCGATGCAGCTCGAGATCGACAACTGGCGCTGGGCCGGCGTGCCCTTCTACGTCCGCACCGGCAAGCACCTGTCGCAACGGAAGACGGAGATCGCGATCCGCTTCAAGCAGGCGCCTTACGCGGCGTTCCAGGACACGCCGGTCGATACCCTGCGGCCCAACTGGCTGGTGTTGCGCATCGCGCCGGACGAGGGCATCTCCCTGCAGTTCGAGGTCAAGCGCCGCGGGCCGGTGGTGGACCTCGCGGCCGTCAAGATGGACTTCCGCTACGACGACTGGTTCTCGAAAGAGCCGAATGTCGGCTACGAGACGCTGATTTACGACGTGATGATCGGCGACCCGACGCTGTTCATGCGCGCCGACATGGTGGAAGCGGCCTGGCGCATCGTGCAGCCGGTGCTCGACGCCTGGGCGAAGAACAAGGCCGATTTTCCCGACTACGATTCGGGCAGTGACGGCCCGAAAGAGGCAGACGAGCTGCTGGCGCGCGATGGCGAACGCGCCTGGCGGCCGGTCAATGCGCCATCGCGGCAAAAACCGTGAGCGGGCAGCGCGACATCCGGCTTCTGCTCGCGGATGTGGACGGCACGCTGGTCACCCAGGACAAGGTGCTGACCGAGGCGGCCAAGGCCGCGGTCCGCGAGCTGTACGGCGCCGGCATTGCGCTCGCCATCACCAGTGGGCGGCCGCCGCGCGGCATGAGCATGCTGATCGAGCCGCTCGCTCTCAAGGGCGCCATCGCCGGCTTCAACGGCGGCGTGTTGGTCAATCCCGACCTCTCGGTGATCGAGAGCCACACGCTCGATCCCGCGACGGCCAAAGAAGCCCTGACACTGATCCTCGGCCAGGGACTGGACGCCTGGGTCTACACCGAGAAGGACTGGCTGATCCGCAACCTGGACGCGCCGCATGTCGCGCGAGAGGCGTGGACGGTCAAGTTCGACGCCACAATCGTGGCCTCTTTCACCGACGCGCACCTGGCGCATGCGGTCAAGATCGTCGGCATCTCCGACGATTTGGGCCTGGTGGCCGCCTGCGAAAAGGTGGCGCAGAACGCCCTGGGCGGGAAGGCGAGCGCGGCGCGCTCGCAGCCGTACTACCTCGACGTGACCCACCCGCAAGCCAACAAGGGAACGGTCGTCGAAACTCTGTCCAAGCTTATGAACATCCCGCCCGAGCAGATCGCCACGATCGGGGACATGCCGAGCGACGTCCTGATGTTCCGCAAGAGCGGCTTTTCCATCGCCATGGGCAATTCCAGCGACGAGGTCAAGGCGCAGGCGAGCGCGGTAACCGGCAGCAACGCGGACGAAGGCTTCGCCAAAGCAGTGCGAACATTCGTGCTGCGGGCTGCCGCCGCATGACTTCTGCGGCCCTCGCGCACACCTTGGCCAAGCCGGTGATCGCCGTCGTCATGGGCGTCTCCGGATCCGGTAAAACCACGGTCTCATCCCTCCTCGCGGCCGCGCTCGGCTGCCAATTCCAGGAGGGCGATGATCTACACCCGGCCGAGAACGTGGAGAAAATGCACTCTGGCGCGCCACTGACGGATGCGGACCGGTTGCCCTGGCTGCGAGCAATCGCCGAAGAAATCGATCGTTGGCGCGGGCGCCGCGAATCGGGCGTGCTCACGTGTTCGGCGCTGAAGCGTTCCTACCGGGACATCATCATCGGCAATCGCCCAGAGGTGACGCTGGTCTACCTCAAAGGGCCGTACGGCCTCATCCGCCGGCGCATGGCCGCCAGGCGCGAGCACTTCATGCCGGTGGCTCTGCTCGACAGCCAGTTTGCCGCGTTGGAGGAACCGATGCCGGACGAGCATCCGATCACCGTCGATGTCGGCGGAAGACCGGCCGACATCGCGCTGGAGATCGTGCGTCGGCTGGAGGATCGGCAAGGCAGCCGATTCTGAGGGCCGGCCCAGGGCATTTTGGGTCTCGACGGGAGTGTACCAGGAGGTCAACGCGTCGCGTTGTGGACGAGGTAGGCGGCGAAATCGGCCGGCTTGAGCTTCATGTCGAGGCGGTCGCTGTCGCCCGCCAGCGCGCGCGACACGATGATGTGATTTTCGGCATGCTCCGCGCTGACGCGGAAGATGCCGGTCGCGCCCTTGAGCTTCGGGTAGAGGTGCGGCTCGATCATCCTTTCCTTGCGGGAGAGCCGTTCCAGCACGGCGGCCTCGTCCAGACCCTCCACCGCTTCGCGGCGCACGATCTTCCAGTCCGCTTCGCCGGCCCAGCCCGCGGCGGCCAGCGCCTTCGGATCGTCCTCGGTTACCCCGACCTTGTAGACGTGCTTGCCGAAGCCGACATCCGAGGCCCATTGGCCGAGCCTGGCGCTGCGTGCGACAAAAAGTACCGGCATAGGCTGCTCGCTTTCCCGACCGGGGAATAAACCGCTCGCGGCGTCCGTTACCACGCCGGCACGCACCTCCGTCAACCCCCGATCACCAAATGGGATCGCCGCCATGCCGATGCTGCTCGGGTCCACGATCGTTGTCTGCACGCTGATCAGCATGATGCTCGGCCAGATCACGCTGGGCATGGAAGCGATCGGCGTGCTGCTGGCCGCGTTCGTCCTGATGAGCGTGCAGCACGAGTAGACGCGTCAGCCCCAATACCGCCCGCTGCTGCCGACGGCGACGGTGATCAGGCCGAGGATCAGGTTGATTGTGACGATCCAGCGGATCTGATTGAGCTGGCTGGCCGCTTCCGGGTAGTCGCGGCCCCCCAGGGCCGCTCGGAAACGCCGCCATGGCGCAAAATAGAGGTGGCCGAACAGCAGCATCATCAGGATGCCGATGCCCTGCATGATCTGGACGTAGAGGCCGATGCCGCCGAACCCGCCGAACACCGCAAACACCATCGCGTAGCCGCTCGCCAGCAGCAGCACGATCGCGGCGATCACCCAGCCGAAAAACCGGCCGAGCACCCGCCCCCACAATTCGAGCCGCGGCCCCGGTTCGAGCGGCCCCGACGCCGGCCGCAATACCAACAGCGCGAAGAACATGCCGCCGACCCAGACGACCGCCGCGACGACGTGCACGATCAGCGCGACCGTGGCGAGCGTGCTCGCGCCTGCCATCGATCAGCTGCCGTAAGCCGGTGCGCGGCGGGCAAGACCATCGAACAGGTCGAGCATCCTTCCGCGCCAGGCGCGCAGCGGGTCGTCTGCCGCCAGCACCTCGAAATCGCTGACCGCGCGCGCCCACTGAAACGCCCCGAACACGATGTAATCGGCATAGGCGGGCGCGCTGCCGCAGACGAATTGCTGCCGTTCGACGGTGCGGCGCAACGGGTCAAGGCCGGCGCGGAAGGCCGGCAACCGCGCCTCGCGGTCGCGGACGACCTCCTCGAGCGTGGTGCCGAAGCGCTTTTCCCGATCGCTGCGGAAATAGGCCTGGTCCGCCGGCCCGAGATGCCGCCAGATATCGAGGAGGACGAGCCCGATCAGCCCGGTCTGCAAAACCGTCTCGGTCCAGTTCTGCACAAAGCGCGTGAGGCCGCGGCCGGTCTCGCAAGCGAACAGCGACGGACGGTCGGGATAGCGCTCTTCGAGATACTCGGCGATCGCGGTCGAATCGTGGACCACCCGGTCGCCGTCGACGATGACCGGCACCCGGCCGGCATTGGGTTGCGGGAGCTTGTCCTTCTCGGTGAAACGCCAGGGCACCGTCTCGACCTCGAGGCCCTTATGCGCCAGCGCCATCCTGGCGCGCCAGCAGAACGGGCTGAAGCGGCGCTCGGCCTCGCTCCCCGCGAGATCGTACATCGTGATCGCCATCGCCCACCTCCTATCGGCTCATCGCCCCGCGAGATTGCTTCGTCGCGGCGCGCCTCGCAATGACAACCCGCTTCGCCGTCATCGCGAGCAACGCGAAGCAATCTCGCTGAGGCTACACCATCGCCACCGCGCTCGCACCGAGCGCGCCGAGGATGACCACAAGCCAGGGCGGCACCGACCACAACGCCAGCAGCAGAAACGCCACGATGCCGATCGCAAAATCTGCCGGCGCGTGGATTGCGCTGGTCCACACCGGGTTGTAGAGCGCCGCCAGCAGCAATCCGACGACCGCCGCGTTGACCCCGCGCAATGCCGATTGCACCGCCGACCGCCGCCGCAGACCGTCCCAGAACGGCAAGGCGCCGACCAGCAGCAGGAACGACGGCAGGAAGATCGCGACGAGGCACAAAATGCCGCCGACCCAACCGTTCGGCGCCGGCCCCATCACCGTCCCGAGATAGGCCGAGAAGGTGAAGAGCGGCCCCGGCACCGCCTGCGCCGCGCCGTAGCCGGCGAGAAACGCATCGTTCGACACCCAGCCCGGCGGCACCACCGCGGCCTGCA
>DATLTH010000566.1:0-4562 GCA_035533695.1 Allostellaceae bacterium
GCGGCGCGCTTCTTCAATTCCTCGATGACCTTCTCGGCGGCTTGCGTCACCGCCATGCCGCCGGCGAAGGTGACGCGGCTGCCGCCGGTCGAGGCGCTGAAGCCGATCGCCGTCGTGTCGCCGACCACGGGGCGGACGTTCTCGAACGGCACGCCGAGCACTTCGGCCACCATCATCGCCATCGACGCGCGCGAGCCGCCGATGTCGGGATGGCCCTCGGTGACGGTGACCGAACCGTCTTCGTTGATGTGGCAGGCCGCGCTCGATTCGCCCCCGGCATTGTGCCAGTAGCCCGAGGCGATGCCGCGCCCCTGGTTGGGGCCGAGCGGCGTCTTCAGGTGGGCGCCCGCCCGCGCCGCCTCCAGCGTCTTCTGGTAGCCGATATTGTTGAAGGTCGGCCCGTGCGCCGCCTTGGTGCCGTCCTTTGCGCCGTTGATCTCGCGCAGCTTCAATGGGTCGATTTTGAGCAGGTGCGCCAATTCGTCGATGCAGCTCTCGACCGCGAACGAGCCGATCGGCGCCCCCGGCGCGCGATAGGCGGCGACCTTGGGGCGGTTGCACAAGACGTCGTAGCCCGTCGTCTCGGCATTCGGCAGGTCGTAGACGGCGAGCGAGCAGATGCAGCCCTGCTGCACCGGCGAGCCGGGGAAGGCGCCCGACTGGTACTTGAGCACGGTCTGCGCCGCGGTGATGTGGCCGTCCTTCTTGGCCCCGAGCTTGACTTCGACGACCGCGCCCGAGGTCGGGCCGGTGGCGCGGAACACCTCTTCGCGGCTCATCACGATCTTGACCGGGCGCCCCGATTTCTTCGACAGCATGAAGGCCAAGGGTTCGAGATAGATGATCGTCTTGCCGCCGAAGCCGCCGCCGATCTCGGCCGGGATCGCGCGGATATCGGCGATCTCGGCGCCGCAGATGCGCGCGGTATAGGCACGCACCATGAACTGGCCCTGGCTTGAGCTGAAGATCGTCGTCTGCCCGTCGGCGCCGACCGAGACGAGGCAGGCGTGCGGCTCAATATAGCCCTGATGCACCGGCTGCGTCGTGTAGCGCCGCTCGACGACGATGTCGGCCTCCTTGAAGCCGGCCTCGACATCGCCCTTGGTGAAGCGCACGACCTTGGTGATGTTCGACGGCTTGGTCGGCTTCGGCTCGACGCCGGCGGTGAAGATGTTGTCGTGCAACAGCGGCGCGCCGTCCGCCATCGCCGCCTCGACATCCATCACATGCGGCAGGATCTCGTATTGGACCTCGATCAGGTCGAGCGCCTGATCGGCGATCAAGGGCGAAGTTGCCGCCACCGCGGCCACCGCGTGGCCCTCGTAGAGGGCCTTGCCCTTGGCCATGCAATTCTCTGACAGGTCGCGCAGATTGTGCGGCCCGTTGTTGGCCGCAACCTGCGCCGGCGTCAGGTCGGGGAAATCGGCGCGGGTGATGACGGCCTTGACGCCGGGCAGCGCCGCCGCCTTCGCGGTGTTGATCGACACGATCCTGGCATGGGCGTGGGGGCTGCGCTTGATCCTGCCCCACAGCATCCCCGGCATCACCATGTCGGCGCCGAAATTGGCCCGGCCGGTGACCTTGTCGACCCCATCCGGGCGGATCGGCCGGCTGCCAACGATTTTGAGGGCGGATTTATCAAGATAGGACATGCGCTATTCCCTCAGTAAGACCCGGCTGCTCCCCTCTCCCGCACTGCGGGAGAGGGTGGCCGCGAGCGACGGCTCGCGGTCGGGTGAGGGTCTAAACGCAAGACTGGTCCGAAGACCCTCACCCTCCCATCGCTGCGCGATGGGTCCCTCCCTCTCCCGCAGGGCGGGAGCGGGGAACTGTTGCCTATGCCGCCGGCGAGGGCGGGTTTTCGCCGCGCATCACCGCGGCGGCGTCCATCACCGCGCGGATGATCTTGTCGTAGCCGGTGCAGCGGCACAGATTGCCGGCCAGCCAATACCGCGCCTCTTCCTCGGTCGGGTTCTTGTTCTCGTCGAGCAGCGCCTTTGCCGCGACGATGAACCCCGGCGTGCAGAAGCCGCATTGCAATGCCGCGTGCTCGAGAAATTTCTGCTGCACCGGGTGCAGGTGGTCGCCCTGCGCGATGCCCTCGACCGTGGTGACGGTGCGGCCCTCTGCTTCGACCCCGAGGGTCAGGCACGAGCACACCAATTTGCCGTCGAGGATGACGCTGCAGGCGCCGCAATCGCCCGAGCCGCAGCCTTCCTTGCTGCCGGTGAGGCCGAGTTCATCGCGCAAGACGTCGAGCAACGTCTGCTGCGCCTCGCACAGAAACTCGACCGGCTCGCCGTTGATGACAGTGGTAACGTGATGCTTGCTCATAGTGCAGTCTCCTCAACTTAGGCGCGCGCGGCGGCGCGCTCGAAGGCGATGGCGGCGGCTCGGCGTGCGAGCACGCCGGCGATCTTGGTGCGGTATTCAATGGTGCCGCGCGTGTCGGTGATCGGCACGCTGGCCTTTTGCGCCGCCGCATCGAGCGCCGCCAGCGTCGGGGCGTCGAGCTTGTGGCCAATCAGCGCCTTCGCGGCATCCTCGACGACGAGCTGGGTCGGCGCGACCGCGCCGAGCACGACCCGCGCGTCGGTGCAGGTGCCGCCGGCGTCGAGCGTTACATTGACGGCGCAGCCGACCACCGCGATGTCCATCTCGGTGCGCGGAATGAAGCGCAGATAGGCATCGGACTGGCGCGGCTTCGGCTTCGGTATCTTGAATTCGACAACGAACTCGCCCTTGGCGAGCGAGGTGCGACCCGGCCCGGTGACGATCGCCTCGACCGGCACCTCGCGCCGTCCGCCGGGGCCGGCGATGATGGCGGTCGCGCGCGCCGCGATCACCGGCGGCACGCTGTCGGCGGCGGGCGAGGCATTGCACAGGTTGCCGGCGATCGAGCAGCGGCCCTGGATCTGCGTCGAGCCGATCAGATCGACCCCTTCGACGATGCCGGGCCAGGCATGCTCGAGCTTCTCGTGGCCGCTGATCATGACGCCCGGCGTCGCCGCGCCGATCACAAAGAAGTTGCCCTCTTCGCGGATCCCGATGAGGCCGGGGATGTGCTTGGTATCGACGATCAGGTCGGGCTTCAGCCGCCCGCTTTTCAGTTGCACCAACAGGTCGGTGCCGCCCGACAGGACTTTCGCCAGACCGGCCGCGCCGGCCAGCGCCTTGACCGCTTCGTCGACCGTGGCGGGCGCCGTGTAATTGAGCCTCGGCATGTTTGCTCCTGAGATGATCCAGCCGCGCCCCGACATCGCCGGACGGCGGTCGGGCGGCGCACCGTTCTGGCTTACACTACCAGCTGGGCCGGCGTGAAGTGCTAATCTCTGTCGGCAGGTCCGCGATGATCCCGATCACCGAAACGCTCATCCTCGACGACGCGGAAATCAGCGAAAGCTTCATCCGCGCCTCGGGGCCGGGCGGGCAGAACGTCAACAAGGTGGCGAGCGCGGTGCAGTTGCGCTTCGACGCGCGCCATTCGCCCTCGTTGCCCGTGCCGGTGCGCGAGCGGCTGGAGCGGCTCGCCGGACGGCGGGTATCGCAGGACGGCATCCTGGTGATCACCGCCCGGCGCTATCGCTCGCAGGAGCGCAACCGCCAGGACGCGCTCGACCGCCTCGTCGCGTTGATCCGGCAAGCCGCGACACCGCCGACGCCGCGTCGCCCGACCCGGCCGAGTGCCGCGGCGCGGCGGCAGCGCCTCGCCGACAAGACCCAGCGCGCGCGGCTCAAGGCGACGCGGCGACCGCCAGATGCTGCACCGTGAAGCCCTCCTGAGCGACAAGCAGCTCCGCGACGCGTCTTCGGTGGCAGATCTGCCAGTCGGCCTCGTAGCACAACAGGCAGCTCGGGGATTGCTGCGCGACCGCAGCGGCTTCGGCGAGGGCGTGCTGGGCCTCGGCGGTGGCGAGCTTCTTGTCGACGATATGCCAGAAGCGGTCCCATTGACGCCGGTGGTTGGCCTCGCGTCCCTCGGGCGGCGTGCCGAGCGCCTTGAGACCGACATAGCGGATGCCCGCCGCCGCGAGGCCCGCGGCGAGCTGGTTTTTCGAAAACCCGGGCCGCCGCGAGATCGGCCGGTCGCGCACGTCGATCACCGTCGCGACGCCGGCCGCCGTCAATGTCGCGACGAGATCGGCGAGCCGCGCCTTCTCGTAGCCGATGGTGAAGAGGGGGTGATCTATCGTTCCCGTCCGTCGTTCGCCCAAAGAAATCGCATTCCCGGCGAAAGCCGGGACCCACTCATCCGTCAATTGCGCCGTTGAGGGGTGGATCCCGGCTTTCGCCGGGACTGCGGCGTTTTATAATGTTTCAGCCGGCGCGGTAGCGCTCGACGGCGGTGCGGTCGAGTTCGATGCCGAGCCCCGGCCGCTCCGGCAATTTGACGGTGCCGTCGCTTTCGAGCTTGAGCGGCTCCTGCAACAGTTCGTCGCGGATCGCGTTGGGGTTCTGGTCCCATTCGAGCGCCAGGGCGTTGGGGATCGCGGCGGCGAAATGCAGGGAGGCGACCAGCAGCACCGCCCCGGCGAAGGCGTGCGGCGCGACCATGCGGTGGT
>DATLTH010000567.1:0-4039 GCA_035533695.1 Allostellaceae bacterium
GAGCTGCGCCTCGACTTCGCCCGGGGTCACCCCGGCCATCGCCGCCGCGTCTGGATCGACGCGCACGTCGAGCGCATCGCCCGCCGGCACGACGCCGTTGTTGACCGAAGCGGTTTCGATCCCCGGCACCTTGGCGATGGCTTTTGCGACCTTCTCGGCGACGGCCGGCAGCACGCTCGGATCCTTGGCGGATAGGTTGATGACGATCGGCTGGCGGCGCCCGATCATGTCGCCGATCATGTCGCCGAGCAGTTGGTGCGTATCAAACGCGATGCCCGGTACCCGGTCGGTGATCTTCTGCGTCAGGGTGTCCATGACGGTCCAGATCGGCCGCCGCTTCGAGGGCGCGACCAGGCGCACGAAAAAGTCGCCCTGGTAGCTTTCGATCAGATCCCCGCCCAATCCGGCGCCGGTGCGGCGCGAGAAGGTCAGCACGTTCGGATCCTTTTTCAGGATCGCTTCGACCTCTTCCAATTCGCGGTTGGTTTCGGCGAGCGAGGTGCCGGGCTGGCTCTGGTAATCGAGCACAAAGCCGCCCTCGTCCATTTTCGGCAGAAACCCGGTGCCGACCCGCTGATAGGCAAAATAGCCGGCGCCGATCAGCACGAGCACGGCGACCCCGACCAGCCACGGGGCCGCGAACATCCCATTAAGCAGCCGGCCGTGGGTGCGGCGCAGCCAGGTCTCGCGACCGTGCGCCGGGTCGTCCCATTTTGCGAAATCGATGATGCCGCGCGCCAAAAGCGGCACCGTGAAGGCGGTCAAGAGGTAGGAGATGACCAGCGCCGAGGCCATCGTCACCGCCAGGAACTTGAAGAATGCGCCGGTCACCCCCGAGAGGAACCCGAGCGGCAGAAAGATGATGATCGTCGCAAGGCTCGACCCGAACAGCGGTGAAAAAAATTCGCGCGCCGCGGGCAGCACCGTTCCCTGCGGCTCGGCGAGGCCAGGGACGCCGGCGCGGCGCGCGATATGCTCGATCATGACGATGACATCGTCGATGAGGAGCCCGATCGCCGCCGCGACGCCGCCCAAGGTCATGATGTTGAAGCTCATCCCGAGCGCGGCAAACAGCAGGATCGTGATCAGCACCGACAGCGGCACGACCATCATCGCGACCAAAGTCACCCGCCCGTTGCGCAGGAACGCGAGCACGACAATCGCCGCGAAGACCAGGCCGATCGCGATTGCCTCTTCTACGGCGGCGATTGACGAGTTCACGAGCTCCGTCTGGTCGTACCATTTGTAGAGATGGACCGACGCCGGCTGCGTCTTCATGAACGCGGCAAGGCGCTGCTGCACTTCCTGGCCGAGGGTCAGCGAATCGGCGTTGTCCTGCTGATAGACGTCGAAGGTGACGGCGGGCCGTCCGTTCTCGTCGACCAGCAGCCATTGCGGCACCGAACCCATCGTGACCCGCGCGATGTCGCCGAGCCGCACGATGCCGCCCGCCGCATTGCGCAGCTTCATGTCGGCGACCGAGGCGAGGGCGCGGAACGCGTTGTTGCTGACCACCAGGTAAAGCAGGTCATTGTCTTCGAGCCGGCCGACCGCCTTGATCGTATTGGCGGCCGCAACCGTCTTCGTCACCTCGGCGAGCGTCAGCCGATAGGCTTCGAGCTTGTGCGGGTCGATCGCGACCTGCACCTCGGGCGTCTGGCCACCCAGGACGCCGATCCGCCGGACGCCCGGGATGCCGGTCAGCAGCGGGGTGATCTGATATTGCGCGAGGCGCCGCAACGCGGCCGGCGATACCTTCTTCGAGATCAGCGCATAGGAGACGAACGGCATGATCGCGTTCGGGCTCATCTGCAGCGCGACGTAGCTCGTGCCGGCCGGCAATTTCGGGATCTCCTGGGCGATCGCCGCGTCGACATAGAGCAGCTTCTGCTGCATGTTGTCGCCCCAGGGGAAAGCGACAAAGATTTCCGCCGAGCCGCGCGAGGTGATCGAGGTGATGCCGTTGGCGCCCGGCACCGCCCTCGCCACCTCTTCGAGCGGTTCCGTCACCTCGATCAGCATCTGCTTTGCCGGCATGCTGCCGCTGTCGATCGTGATGCGGATGCGCGGGAAGCTGACCGTCGGGAACAGCCCGACCGGCAATGTCCACCCCGCATAGGCGCCGGCCAGCGCCAGCGCAAACGCGATAAACAGCAGCGAGCGCCGGTGATGCTCGATCCAGCCGACAAAGCTCATTTGCCGGCCTCCGGCGGGTCCACCCGGACCTTCATGCCGTTTGTGAGCTGATAATCGCCCGCCAGCACGAGAGGCGCACTGGGATCGAGCGGCCCCGAGATGACGTCATTGGCGCCGGCGCCGAGCTCGAGATGGACCGGGACCTGCTTCGCCCGCCCGGCGATCGCCTGCACGACGTAGGGCGCGCCTTGCTGATTGACGAGCACCGCCTCGTGCGGCACGACATAGCCTTCGGCCTTGCCGACCTCGATGCTTGCCCGCGCCATCTCGCCGGCGAAGAACCGGCCGGTTGGTAATGACACATCGACCGGGACGAGGCCGGTCTTTACATCGACGACCGAGCCCACCAGCACGACCTGCCCGGCGGCGCTGCGCCGTTGGCCGAGCGGCGTGATCTTTGCGGTGTCGCCGGCGCCGATCTTAATCGCCTGATTCGGCATGGCGCCGGCATGCAGCACGAGCTGGGTGGGCCTCGCCAGTTCCAGGAGCGGCGCGCCTTGCGCAACGATTGCTCCCGGATTGGCCGACACCTTGGTCACGATCGCCGCAAACGGCGCCCGCACGACCTGCGGGCTCCCGGCGCCCTCGGCCTTCAGCGCGGCCAGCGCGGACCGCGCGTCGGCGGCCGCTTTCTCCGCCGTCACGAGCTGCTGGTTGGTCGCCAAATGTTGGCCGAGCAGCGAACGGGTGCGCGTCAGGTCTTCGTTGGCCGCACGCAATGCCGTGATCGCCTGGTTATAGGCGGAAGCGGTTGCCGGGCTCGGCCCGAGGCGCAGGAGCGGCGCCTGGGCGGCGACCAGTTCGCCGGGCTTGGCGTAAACCCGATCGACGACCGCGGCGACGGGGGCCTGGATCGTCTGCCGCGCCGCCGGACCGGTGCCGACCATGCCATACGCGGTCACGGTACGCGGCAGGCTGCCCTTATGCAGCATTGCCGTCTGCACGGCGACGCTGGGGCCCGTATCCGCCGGTTGTGAAGAGGCCGCATGGGCGGCGGCCGCGGATGCGGCCAGCAACGCTGCCATCAGGGCTCTGGTGAGCTTCACGGTGCGGCCCCGCTGAGGGCGATACGCACACGCGGCAGGTCGAGGCCGAGTTCGACGGCCAGCATGATCTGGTCCTCCCCGATCTGCCGCTCGATCGTCGTCACCTCCACCGCGCGCTCCAACGCCGTCGTCTCGTAATCGGTCAGGCTGCGCTCGTCGAGATTGCCTTGCGCATAGGCTTGCCGCGCCGTCGCGGCGAGGGACCTCGCCGCGACGGCGGCCTTCCGGGCCGGGCCGAGATCGGCGTTGAGGCGGCGTAACTGCGCATAAAGGGCCTGCACATTAGCGACCGCCGCATCGAGCCGCGCCTGGTACTGCTCGCGCAGCAAGAGCCGGGTGGCGCGCGAGGCGGCGATCTTGCCCTGGTTGCGGTCGAAGATCGGCAGCGCGAACGTAAAGCTCGGGCCGATCGTGACGACTTTCGTCGTATCCGAGCCATAGGACGGGCCGATGGAGAACGCCGGAAACTGGCCAAGAATGGCGGCGCGCACATCCTCTTCGGCCGACAGGTAGCCGAGGTGCAGCGCCGCAAGATCCGGGCGGTACTCGGGCAGCCCGGCGAGCAGCGGCGCAAGGTCGATTGGCGGCGGTGCGAGCGATGGCCGGGCGATTGGAAAGCGCACGCTCGGCAAGAGGCCCATAAGCGCATCGAGCGCCTGCCAGTTTTTTAGCTGGGACAGCCGCAACCCGCTCAACGACTGCGCGGCCGTGGCCTGGGCGGTCAACAGCGGCGCCAGCGCGGTCAGCGTCAGGTTGCCCTTGGCAATCGCCTTGCGAACCTGCGCCACCTCGGCGCC
>DATLTH010000568.1:0-3755 GCA_035533695.1 Allostellaceae bacterium
GTCAAATCGCCGCGCTCGTATTCCAGCCCGCCGAGCCGCGCTTCGACCTCCGCGGTCTCGCGCTCGGCAAGCAGGTTGACGGGACCCATCCCGTCGCGCTCGCGCAGCAGGCGATCGAGGCGGACGGCGAGGTCGCCGCCGTCCGGCTTGGCCGAATCGGCGATCTCGGCGAGCATGGTGCGCAACTCCTCCCGCAAATCCTCCCGCAACTCCTCGGGGGTCCGGTCGAGCCGCTCGGCGATCTCGGCACGCAGCCGCGTCAACCCTTCGGCCGCGGCTTCGCTCCGCGCCTCAAGCCGCGCCCGCCGTTCGCGCGCCTCGGCAACGGCGGCCTCGGCCTCGCGGGCTGCTGCGCTCGCCTGGCGCAGGCTTGTCTCGCCGGCGGCCAGCGCATCCTCCGCGGCGCTGCGTTCCGCCGCTGCGGCAGCGGCAGTGCGGGCGAGCGCCTCGATTTCGCGTTCGATCGCCACCGGCCGCGCAGCCAGTTGGGCGATCTCGCCGGCGAGGTCGCGCTGCCGCCCGGCCAGGGTCGCGCGCTGCGCCGCGGCATCCTCCTGGCGCTTATGCCAGGACGCCGCTTCGCTCGCGATCGCGCTCAGACGGTCGCGTCTCGTTTCGGTGTCGCGCGCCAGCCGGTCGAGCGTGCCCCGCGCCTCGCCCTCGCGGCGGCGCGCGGCGACCGCCTGCGCGCGCGCCGTCTCCAATGCGGTGCGCGCCAGCTGCGGGTCGGGCAAGAGGGCCAGCGACCGCTCGGCCTCCTCGGCCTGTTGCGCCAGCTCGGCAAGTTCGGCCGTGAGCTTTTCGATCGTGTCGGTGACGCCGGCGAGCCTGGTTTCCGCCGCCAGGCCTCGCCGGGCAAGTTCCGCTTCGGCGGCGCGCGCCCGGGCAAGGGCCTCCTCGGCCATTCGGAGCGCCGCGACAGCCTCGCGTTCGGCGGCGGCGGCGGTCTCGCGCGCGGCGCGAGCGGCGGCGGCCCGTTCGCCTTCCTGCGCTGTTTCGCCCTCTGCCGCGGCGATCTCGTCGGCGAGTTCGGCGAGGCGGTTGCGCTGGCGCAGCCCTTCCGCGGTCGCCGCCGCGTCTGGCGCAAGCCGGACGAAACCGTCCCAGCGCCACAATCTTCCGTCGCGGTCGACCAGGCTCTGGCCGGCCTTGAGTTGGCTCTGCAGGCGCCAGCCATCGGCGGGATTTTCGACCCATCCGGCATAGGCCAGCCGGCGGGCAAGGGCGGCCGGCGCGGCGATGTCGCCGGCGAGCGGGCGCACCCCGGCGGGCAGCGCGGCGGCGGCGAGCGGGGCCAGTTCGAGCCAGCCGGCGGAAGGTGCGGGGTCGGCGGACGACGACAGCAGCGGCGTTGCCAGCTCGCCGTCGAACAACGCTGCGGTCGCGGCCTCGAACCCCGGCATCACACGCAGCTGCGACAGCATCGACGGGCCATCCGCTGCGGCCGCAACATCGGGGGCGAGGATTCGCGACAGCGCGTCGGCTTCCGCCCTATGGCGGGCGAGAACGCCGTCGGCCTTGCGCGCCGCATCGAGGGCGCCGGCTTCTTGTTGCTGGCGATGCGCCAGCATCTCCGCAGCGGCGGATGCTGCCGCGCGGGCGCCGTCGATCTGCGCCGCTGCCGCCGCCACGGCGGAAGCGGCTGCGGCCAAAGCGTCGCGCGGCACCATCGCGCTCTGCAACGATTGACGCTGCGCCTCGGCGTCGGTCAGGCGCGCCCGCAGCCGGCCGGCGCGGTCGGTGAGGTCGCGGTGCTGGCGCTGCAGCGCACCGCGCCGTGCGTCGCCGGCGGCGCAGGCTTCGGTCATCTGCTGCAGCCCGGTTTCGGCAATCGCCAGCTGGGCGGCGGCGGCTTCGGCCTGTTCTGCCAGGTCGCGGCGTGCCGTCGCGGCCGCGTCGTTTGCGCGCTCGAGCGCAAGGCGCTCGTCGCCGAGGCGGGCCAGCGCGGCCTCGGCATCGCCAAGGTGAGCCGCCTCGCGTTCGAGATCGGCGCCGACCTGAACGAGGCGCCGCTCGGCGTCGGCTTGCGCGTTGACCACCCGGCGCAATTCCTCGTCGAGCGCCTCGCGGGCATGAGTGATGTGCTGCAATCCGGCCGCCGCCGTGGCTTGCGCCAGCCGCAGCGGCGGCAATGCCGTCTCGGCCGCGGCGCGCTCGCGCTCGCGCGCGAGGCCGGCTTCGGTGGCGGCGGCAAGCTCGCGCTCGCTCGCGCGCAATTCGCCGGCGAACGCCGCGGCTTCGGCTTCGGCAGCCTGCCAGCGGGCAGCGAGCAACAGCGCTTCGGCCTGCCGGATCTGCTCGCCGAGCCGGCGATAGCGCTGTGCCTGCCGCGCCTGCTTCTTCAGCGTTTCGATCTGCACCCTGAGGGTCGCAAGCACATCGTCGAGGCGGGCGAGATTGTCCTCGGCGGCGCGCAATTTCAGCTCGGCCTCGTGGCGGCGGGCGTGCAGCCCGGCGGTCCCGGCAGCTTCGTCGAGCAGCAGTCGGCGCTCGCTCGGCCGCGCGGCGATCAGCGCCCCGATCCGGCCTTGCCCGACCAGCGCTCCCGAATGCGCGCCGGTTGCGGCATCGGCGAACAGCAGCTGCACGTCGTGAGCGCGCGCCTCGCGGCCGTTGATCCGGTAGGCGGAGCCGCCGCCGCGAACGATCCGGCGCGCCACCTCGATCGTCGCGCTGTCGCCGTAGGCCGGAGGCGCGTCGCGCGCGCTGTTGTCGATGGTCAGCGCGACTTCGGCGAGATTGCGCGCCGGACGGCTGCCCGACCCGGCGAAGATCAAATCATCCATCTCGCCGCCGCGCAGCCGCCTGGCCGAGGCTTCGCCCATCACCCAGCGCAACGCCTCGACGAGATTGGACTTGCCGCAGCCGTTGGGGCCGACAATGCCGGTGAGGCCCGGCGCGATCGTCAGTTCGGCCGGCTCGACAAAGGATTTGAAGCCGGCAAGGCGAAGGCGCTCTACCTGCATCGCCGCGGCGTCATGATTGGGTCTCGGCCGTCATTTTCCGGCCGCGCCGGACAATAGCTGGTCGAACACCTCGACGGTCGGTGCACCCTCGAATTTCTTGCCGTTGACGAAAAAGGTCGGGGTCGAATCGACGCTGAGCTGGGTTGAGGCGGTCAGGCGGCTTTGTGCAACCTCGTCCTCGACCTTCTTGTTGGCGAGGCAGGAATCGACCTCTTTCTTGCCAATTCCGGCGAGCAGCACGAGCCGTTCCAGCGCGGCACGCCAGTCCCGCGCCAGCACCCACTTGTCCTGATTGGCGAACAGCGTGTCGATCAGCGGATAGTAGCGATCGGGCGGGGCGCAGCGCGCCACCATCTCTGCCCGCAACGCCACCTGGTCGAGCGGGAAATCGCGAAAGATCAGCTTGGCCTTGCCGGTGTCGATCCATTTCTTTTTGATCGTCGGCAGGATCGCATCGGCGAAGTGGGCGCAATGCGGGCAGCTTAGCGAGCCGTATTCGACAATGGTGATCGGCGCGTCGGGCTTGCCGAGGATGCGGTCGTCTTTGGTCACCGCCAGCACCCTGTCGGGACTGACCGTAATCCCCGGCTTCGGGGTCTGGGCTTCCGCCGGAGAGGCCCCGGCCAGCACCAGCCCGACCAAAGCGATAAACCATATTTCCCGCATCAGAGCCTTCCTGCTACCAGATGTTGATCGTAGCCGCTTCGAGCGGCCGGTGCAATCTCCGTTGCCGGTGGCTCACACGTGGCTCACCCGCGGCTCATTTGGAGCGCGGCGACCGCGCCAGCA
>DATLTH010000569.1:0-5040 GCA_035533695.1 Allostellaceae bacterium
GATCGTCGGCGTCCTGTTGGTCTTCGCGCTGATGGTCGGCCCTGCCGCGGCGGCGCAGCAGGTGACCGGCACGGTGGCGGCCGGGGTCGCCGTCTCCGCCGTGCTGGCGCTGTTCGAGGCGTGGCTCGGCATCGCGCTCGCTTATTACACCGATTGGCCGAGCAGCTTCTGGATCACCGCGCTGAGCGCCGCGGTCTATCTCCTCGCCGCGTTGCCGTGGGTGGCCTGGCGGCCGGCCGTCACATTGGCCAACTGATCGGGCCAACTGATCAGGCCTGCTCGAAGCACGCGGCGCAGGTGCCCTCGATCTCGACGACCGTGTTGCGCGGGTGAAAGCCCTGGCGCTCGGCGGCGGTTTCCAGCGCCTGCGCGGCATCGTGGTCCTCGATCTCGGCGACCGTGCCGCACTGCCGGCAGATCAGGAATTGCACCGGGTGCTGGCGGCCGCTCTCGGCGCACGGGATGAACGCGTTGAGCCGCTCGAGCTTGTGGATCAGCCGCTGGTCGAGCAGAAAGTCGAGCGCGCGATAGACGGTCGGCGGCACGGCGCCCTTGCGGCGCTCGCGCAGGCGGTCGAGCAGTTGGTAGGCGGTCAGCGGCCCCTCGGCTTCCAGGATCAGGCTCAACACCTGCCGGCGCAATTCGGTCAATTGCGCGCCCTGCAAGGCGCAAGCCGACGCCGCCTTGTCGAGCTGAACCTCGACGCCCCGTTGCCGCTTCGCGTTCATTATGAACCTCGCGGTGGATCTTATTCTTATAACATAAGATCGTGTCGCCCGCGGCCAACGCAATCTCTCACTGGGCGTGGCCGGCGTGGCTCGGCGCGGCCACCGCGAAACGCGCCGCACGGGCCGCGTCGCCGATCAGCGCCGCGGCATCCGGCAGGCCGCCGCCACTCTGCGCCGTCCAGCGCGCGCGGACATCGCCGTTGCGGTCGAGCATCAGGTCGGTCTCGCCGCCGTCGGCCGCGGTCCCGAACAGCGCCAGCGCGGTCCTGACATCGCGCCCCACCTGCACGACAAATGGTGCCCGATCGTCGCTGTCGGCGGGTTCGCCGAGTTGGGTTGCGAGAACTTGCAGCCCGGCATCGGCAAGGCGCCGGCGTGCCGCGGCGAGGCCGCGCAGCCGCGTCACCGGGACAGGCGGCCGATAGAGCACGAGGAGCACCGGCCCCCTCGCCAGCCGGCTGCCCAATGTGTCCTGGATGCCAACGGCCTCGAAGGCGAAATCGGGGACCGGGTAGGACGCGGCGGCGGTGATTTTGCCGCCGACCTGACGCGCCAGATCGCCGGCGGCGCGGGCGCGGATGAAGTTGATCACGTCCCACCGCTGGCCCGGGTCGAGAGCGGCGCCAAAGCCCGGCATCGCCCCATCGCCGCGGCCCTGGCTGACCCACCAGAACAGGTCGCCCGGGCTGTGGGCGAAGAGGTGCGGCTCGGTCAGGTCGGCCGGGCGGATCGGCAGCCCGGCGGCGGCTGGGCCGTCGCCGCGCCCGCCGGCGCCGTGGCAGGCAACGCAATTCTCGGTGTAAAGCGCGCCGCCGCGGACGACCGAGGCCGCGGCGTAAGGCTCGGCGGAGGCATAAAAGCTCGTCGGATAGGCCGGCTCGACGGCCGGCGCGAGGGGCAGAAATCCGGCCGCACCGCAGAGGCTGATGCCGGCGACGGCGATGGCCGCCCGCCGGTAGCGGCCGGCCGCGGCGGCCGCCACCGCGGCGACGCTGCACAGGCAGAACAGCGCTGCCGCGATCGCCAGCACGAGCGTCGCGCCGAGCGACAATGCCGCCAAATCCAGCCGAAACGGAAATGGCCAGCCCGGCTCGGTGTGGAGACCGGGCGGCAGGATGCCGAGTAGCCCGACGATCCCCACAACGCCGAGCCCGAGCCCCAACTCGATCAGCGCGTTGCGCTGCAGTTGCGCAGCCGCACGGGCGGCGCGGGCGGTGGCAGGCCGGGCGAGGCGCGGGGTCAGGCGCAGCAGATTGATCGCGGCCACGCCCAGCATCGCGATAAACAGCGCGATCTTGGCGAGCAGCAGGCGGCCATATCCGGTTCCGACCAATGCCGGGACCGTGCCGGCGAGAAACCAGGTGTTGACGAGCCCGCCGACCAGCAGCGCCGCGACGCTGACGATCGCCAGGATCGAGAAGCGGCGGCTCGCGCCGCGTATCATCTCACCGCCCGGCGGGCCGGCTCGGCGCGCCTCGACCAGCAGCAACGCCAGCGGCAGCAGCGTTCCGAGCCAGGTCCCGGCGGCCAGCAGATGCACGATGTCGCCGGCCAGGTGCAGATAACCGGCGGCGCCGGCGGTGGCCGCGCCATGCCCGGCCCAGGCGAGGCTGGCCAGCAGCAGCGCGGCGACAATCAGCGCGGCCCAGCGGAGCGCCGCGCCGTCCCGCCGGCGATACTGGTGTTGCGCAACAAGCAGAATGCCGAGCAGCGCCGCGGCGGCCAGCCGCAGGAGCCAATCAGTGCCGAAACGGGTTTCCGTCAGCACGACGCCGACCATGCCTTGCGACAGCGCGACGGCGAGCGGCCTGCCGCTCATGTCCGCCGTCACGGCCAGGAGCCAGCCGGCGCCGGAGAGCAACGCCAGCGCGAGGCTCCCCCAGGCGAGCCGGCTGAACTGGCGCCGCAGCCGCGCCGCATAGGCAGAATCGGCGACGAGGCATTCAAAGGCCAGGACCCCGGTCAGCGATATCGCGGCCGCGAAATGCACGGCGCGCGCAACAATCAGGAAGGCCTGCATCGGCGTTTCCCAGCTCCAACGGCGCCTACCCGCCACCGACCTGAAACGTGAAGGTGCCTTGCGTCGGATGGGTGTCGACCGAGAGGACATGCCAGCTGACCGTGTAAGTCCCCGGCGGCAGCGGCTTCAGCCCGACCTGCAGCTCGGCCGGCTGACCGGGCGGTATCCGGACATTGCCGAGATCGACCCGCTGACCCGCCGCGTTCGCCACCGTCACGCCGCTGAAAGCGAGTTCGAGGTCCTGGGTGAACCACAGCGTGAGCGCGGGCGGCGCCGTCGGAATCGCGCTGCCGACGGCGGGGCTGGCATGGTCGAGAAAGGCGTGCGCCGATGCCGGCAAGGCGGCGAGGGCCAGCACGGCGGCGGCGAACGCCGTTCGCATCGGGCGCATCCTCACCACTCCGAAATCGCCTTCCCGAACGTGCTCGGGAAGGCGTCGTCGAGATAGAAATGCAGTTGAACAAGGCCGCCGATGCCCTTGCCCGACGGGCGGTTGGCTGGCAGGATCGCCTCGACGCCGATCTGGAAATACTGGCCCGACCAGATGATCCCGGGCTGGATCGTGCCGGTCGTCGAGAGGCCCTGATCGCGGTCGAGCGGCGTCGAAAAGGCGACCTCGACCAGCGGGATCAGCTGGCTGAACGGCCGGCGCAGCCCGATATCCTTCACGCAGCATTGCAGATAGGGCAGGCTGTATTCGAAGGCGAAGCCGTAATTGAAATTGTTGGGGTTGGGCGTGCCGGCGCTTTCGGTCTTGGTCGGAAAATCGACGCTGAGGTTGCCGGTCAGCGCGAAGGGGCGCAGATACGCTAGCGAATTTGGCAGATCGCCGAAGCCCTTGCCGAAATCGAACCCCGGCGAGATGGTGGTGAAATCGTCGGCGCCGAGCGCCTGCACCCGCCCGCTATGGCCCCAGCTCACCCCGAGGTTCAACAGGCCGATCGCCTCGTGTGGCGCGTTGACGAACAGCTGATATTGCAGGCCGGTGTTCAAGGTGCCGAACCCAGTCGCGGCGGCGGCGCCTTTGGGCTGCAGGTATTCCCACTGATCACCGATAGTGAACCCCAGATCGGAGGTGATGCGCTTTGACAGATCGGTTTCGATATCGGTTTCCTGCGACCCGTCGGCGCCGGTCGGGTTGCGGGTGATCGTCGGCAACGACATCTCGTCGGCGACAAACGGGTCGTCCGTCAGGAGTGTCGCGGGGAAAAAGCGCTCGCCGGCAAAACCATGCGCCAGTGCAGCGGAACTAGCAGACAGGAGGATGACGGCCGCAGGCGCGGCGGCCCTCCACAGGGGTCGGTCCATCTTTTGGCTCCTGAACTCGAAACGGCGGATCGCCGCGGTTGCGTCGCCGCGGCGGCGTCAATCCAGCAATCGAGGTTCAGGTCAAGGGCGGAGCGCGTGCGCGATAGTAGGCCGCAGCGGTGGATTCGGGTGGCGCGGCGACGGCAGGGGGTGCGTGCGACGGCGCGATCGCCGGCGGAAGCAGAACCGCCGCGGCGCCGGGCAGCGCGAAGGCGCCCAGAGTGGCGAGCGAACTGCACACCGGACAGGCGGGGCTGTGCTGCTTGCCGTGGTGCTGGTCGCCATTCTGGGCAGGATGGTCGTCGCCGTGCGCGTCATGCAGGCTGACGAGCGCCAAGAGGCGCCACTCGACGCCGTGGCGGATCGTCGCTTGGGACGCCGGTTCAAGCGCCGCGGCGAGGTCGAAGGCGAGATGGATTGGGACAAGCGCGCCAAGGCAAAGTGCAGCGATGCCGAGCCATGCGGCCGCCCACCTTGACCATTTCGGCCTGCTCAAGCGCATCGAGGCGAGCCTCTCGCGGAATGGGCGAATGGTAGTGGCAGGTGGATTGGCCGACAATGATGGGTTTTAATGTTGGGCACGCGGCAGGTTGAGGGCGCGCGGCGCTCGCCCTGCAGTCGCTGCGAAAGCACGCGAGTCGCGCCGGGGGATTTTTTCGGGAGGGCGCCATGCGCCGTATCGCCTATCTTGTCGTCGCCGCGATCGTCGCCGCCTCGGCCGGCCCGGCCTTCGCCCAAGCCGGCATGAAGATGCCGATGAAGATGCCGATGGAAGGGCCGGCCCATTTCGCGGCGACGCGGCAGGCCTATACGAAGAACCACGATTTCCTGGTCAAGCTCGTCACGCTGCCGCAGCCGATCCCCTACGAGGGGTATTTCGATCTGCGCTTTGCCGTTTATGACGGCCATCACCCTGCGAAGCCGCTGACCGACGCCGATCTGACGATCCTCGCCGGCATGCGTCACGGCCTGAAGCACGGCTTT
>DATLTH010000570.1:0-11076 GCA_035533695.1 Allostellaceae bacterium
GCGCGAGGCGGGGATTGCGACGCTGGTCTTTTCGTCGACCTGCGCCGTCTACGGCGTTCCCGAGACGCTGCCGATTCGCGAGACGACCGCCAAGGCGCCGCTCAACCCCTATGGCGAGACCAAGCTGACGATCGAGCGGGCGTTGCACTGGTACGCTGCCGCCTACGGGATGCGCTATATGGCGTTGCGCTACTTCAACGCCGCCGGCGCCGATCCCGACGGCGAGATCGGCGAGGACCACGAGCCCGAAACGCACCTGATTCCGCGCGTGCTGCGCGCCGCGCTCGGCAGCGGTGAGGCGGTCGACATCTACGGGACCGATTATCCGACCCCGGACGGCACCGCGATTCGCGACTATATCCATGTCAGCGATTTGGCCGATGCGCATGTCCGCGCCCTGGCAGACCTTGCGGCAGGCGGCGCAAGCGCGGCGCTCAACCTCGGCACGGGCTGCGGCTGTTCGGTGCGCGAGGTGATTGCCGCGGTCGAGCGGATCGGCGGCCGCGCGGTGCCGCGGCGTGAAGTGGCGCGGCGGCCGGGCGACCCGCCGGAACTGGTGGCCGAGCCGGGCCTCGCGCGGGCACGCCTCGGCTGGCGGCCGCGCCACTCCGATCTCGACACGATCATCCGCACGGCGCTGGCCTGGGAAACCCGCCGCACTGCCGCAGCCTCATGAGATGATGCCGGTGTGGCCTCCCGATTGCTTGGTTTTGGATGTGAAATGAACCTGATTTCGCCAGTTGCGCGATGGCAAGCCGGTCTCGGATCGGCAAAAGTGGGAGCCGAGATGAGCACGATCGAACGCGACAATGTCGCGCCGGAGGCTCCCGGGCTTGACGCGCTGATGGCCGGCATGCCGATGCCGGCTGTCTCCCCGGTCCGCGTGCACGGCAAGTTCTTTTTCGCCGGCGACGACAAGCATTTCGTCAAGGGCGTCACCTACGGCCCGTTCGCCGCCGGCACGCACGGGGCGCAATTTCCCGAACGCGCCATCGTCGAGCACGATTTTGCCCTGATGGATGAGGCCGGCGTCAATACGGTGCGGGTCTTCACCGTGCCGCCGGTGTGGCTGCTCGATCTGGCCGACACGGCCGGGCTGAAGGTTCTGGTCGGGCTGCCGTGGGCGCAGCATGTGGCGTTTCTCGACAGCTCTGCCGTCAAGGCCGATATCCGCGCGGCGATCGCGTCCGGGGTGCGCGCCTGCGTTAACCATCCGGCGATCTTTGCCTATCTCGTGGGCAACGAGATCCCGCCCGACATGATCCGCTGGCATGGCGCGGCAAAGGTGCGGCATTTCCTGAAGGAGCTGGTGGCGCTGGTGCGGCATGAGCACCCCGGTGCGCTGGTCAGCTATGCCAATTTCCCGTCGACCGAGTATCTGACCATCGATTTTACTGATTTCCTGTGCTTCAACGTCTATCTCCACGACGAGACCGCGTTTCGCCGGTACATCGCCCGGCTGCACAATCTGGCGGTCGACAAGCCGCTGGTGCTGACCGAGTTCGGCGTCGATTCGATGCGCAACGGCGCCGCGGAGCAGGCCCGCATCCTGTCGTGGCAGGTCGGCGCCGCCTTTGCCGCCGGGGTGGCGGGGACGTTCGTCTTCGCCTGGACCGACGAATGGTTCACCGGCGGGCATCCAGTCGAGGATTGGGCGTTCGGCCTGGTCGATCGCGACCGAACGCCGAAGGCAGCCTTCGACGCGGTCCGGCGCCGCTATCTTGGCGCCCTGCCGCCGGCCCTGACGCGCTATCCGCGGGTCTCGGTGGTAGTGTGCGCCTATAATGCCGAGCGCACGATGGGAGCGTGCCTCGCTTCGCTGGAGACCCTCGACTACCCGGATTACGAGGTCATCGTCGTCAACGACGGATCGACGGACCGCACCCTCGAGATCAGCGAACGCTTTCCCTATTGCCGGATCATCAGCCAGGAGAACAAGGGGCTCAGCGTCGCGCGCAATGTCGGCGCCGAGGCGGCGACCGGCGAGATCGTCGCCTATACCGACAGCGATTGCGTCGCCGACCCCGACTGGCTGACCTATCTCGTCGCCCGCATGGAGGACGGCCATCTTGCGGCCTGCGGCGGTCCGAACTTTCCGCCGCCCGAAGACAGCCTGGTGCCGGCCGCCGTCGCGGTGTCGCCGGGCGGCCCGACCCATGTGCTGATCAACGATCAGGTCGCCGAGCACATCGCCGGCTGCAACATGGCCTTCCGCCGCGACGCGCTCTTGGCCCTGGGCGGCTTTGACCCGACCTATCGCGCCGCCGGCGACGATGTCGACATCTGCTGGCGGTTTCAGGACGCCGGCTACACGATCGGCTTCAGCGCCGCGGCGGTGGTCTGGCATTTTCGCCGCAACACGGTGCGCGCCTACCTCAACCAGCAGCGCGGCTACGGCAAGGCCGAGGCGCTCGTCTATGCCAAGCATCCCTTCCGCTTCAACCTGTTCGGTCAGGCGAAATGGCTCGGCCGCATTTATGGCGATCTGTCGGCGGCCCTGCTGCTGTCGCGCCAGCCGGTGATCTATTCGGGGACATTCGGGCGCGGCCTGTTCCAGACGATGTACGAGCCGCCGTCATCCTTGACCTCGCTGTTGCCGCTGACCTTCGAGTGGAGCGTCGCGGCGCTCGCCCTGGCATTGGTCGGCCTGATCGGCGGCGGCTGGTTCTGGCTCCTGGCGGTGCCGCTGTTGACCACCTGGGCGATGTGCATCAACGGCGCCCTGAAGGCGCCGATCGACAAGCGCTTTACCGGGCTGCAGGCGAGGGCGCTGGTCGCCCTGCTGATCTATCTGGGACCGCTATTGCGCGGCTGGGAACGCCTCAAATGGCGCTTCAAGACACTGCAGGCGCACGACCAGATCGGCCCCGCCCCGGTCGAGCAGAAGGCCCGCATCCAGTGGCGCGAGCGCGCCTTCGTGCTGTCGTACTGGAGCGAGAGCGGCGCCGAAAAGGAAGTATTGCTGGGCGGCCTGATGGATTTTCTGCTGCCGCAGAAATATTTCGTGGTCGCCGATACCGGCTGGAGCAAATGGGACCTGAAAATCTCGCGCGGATTGTGGAGCCGCGCGCTGGTTACCGTGTGTGCCGAGAACCATGGCGGCATGAAGCGCCTGCTGCGGGTGCGCTGCGCGATGCGCCTGTCGAGCCTCGCCCGGATGGTGTTGCGCGCCATCGCGGTCCTGGTAGCGGCCAGCCTCATCCTCGGCTCGCCGATTTTGGCGCTGGCGTTTCTCGCGGTCGGGATCGCCAATCTCGGCGTGATCTTCCGCCAGCTCGTCACCTTCGGACGGTTGATGCACCGGATCGTCGAGACGGTCGGCCAGCAGGCGGGACTGACGCCGGCCGAGCCGATCCGGCCGGTGCGGCTGCCCGTTGACCGGCCCGAGATGATTTGAGGCCGGGCGAGCGATGCGGCGATGATCGCCAAGCTCCTGCCTTATCTGCGGGCGCATCGCGCGTCCGTCATCTGGGCGCTCGCGCAGGTATTCCTGGTCGCCGGCTTCGAATTGCTGAAGCCGTGGCCGTTGCAGGTTGTCATCGATTATGTGCTCGGCGGCAAGGCGCCGCCCACTGTTGGTCCAAGTGGCGGCGTCTTCGGCGAATTGCTGGCGTTGCCGAAGGGGGTCTTGCTGCTCGTCGCCTGCCTCGGCCTGGTCGCCGTCAACCTCGGGGCCGGGGTGCTGACGCTGTGGCACAACTACACGACGATCCGGGTTGGCCAAAGCATGGTCAATGACTTGCGCGGCGATCTTTATGCGCATCTGCAACGTCTGTCGCTCGCCTATCACGGCCGCCAGCGGGTCGGCGACCTGATGTACCGGATCACCGCCGACAGCTTTGCCGTCCAGACGATGCTCATGAACGGGGTTCTGCCGATCCTGTCGGCGGCGATCCTGCTCGGCGGCATGCTGCTCGTGCTGTTCCCGATGGACCCGACGCTGACATTGCTGGCCTTGACGATCGTGCCGGTATTGTTCGCGCTGATCGCCGGCTTCAACCGCAAGATCGTCGCTGTCGCCACCGAGGTGCGCGATCTCGACAGCCGGGTCTATTCGCTGGTGCAGTGGGGCATGGCGGCGATCAAGGTTGTCCAGGCCTTTACCAAGGAGGCGGAAGAGCACCGCCGCTTTATGGGCGCCAGCCGCGACAGCCTGCGCGCGACCTTGCGCCTCTATAACTGGCAGACGCTTTATTCGGGCGGGGTCAACGTGGTGATCGCGCTCGGCACCGCGATCGTCGTCTATGCCGGGGCCCGGGCGGTGTTGTCGGGCGCGCTTACGCTCGGACAGTTGATCGTTTTCATCGCCTACCTGGCGCAACTCTATGCGCCGATCAACCAGATCACCCAGAGCTGGGGCCTGATTGCGGGCGCCAGAGTCGGCGCGGCGCGGGTCTTCGAGGTGCTGGAGACCGAGGCCGACCTTGACAGCGGGACGCGCCAGTTCCCGCGAGACGGGCCGCGCACCGGCATCGCATGGCAGGGGGTCGGCTTCGCCTATCGGCCGGAAACGCCGGTGCTGAAGCAGATCGACCTGACGGTTGCGGCGGGCGCGCAAATCGCCATCGTCGGGCCGACCGGCGCCGGGAAATCGACCTTGCTCGGGCTGCTGCCGCGTTTTTTCGATCCGACGCGCGGCATCGTCGCGATCGACGGCATCGATATTCGCGAGTATTCGCTCCAGTCGCTGCGCCGGCATATCGCCATGGTCTTGCAGCCTCCGCTGATTTTTCCGTTGTCGGTCGCCGACAATATCGCCTATGGCCGGCCCGGCGCCGATCACGCCGCGATCGAGAATGCCGCCCGGCTGGCGCGCATCCACGACACGATTGCGGCCATGCCGCAGGGCTACGAAACGCTGCTCGGCGAAGCCGGGATGCCCCTGTCGGAGGGCGAAAAGCAGCGCATCACGATTGCCCGCGCCCTGCTGCGCGATGCGCCGATCCTGATCCTCGACGAGCCGACCTCGGCGCTCGATGTCGCGACCGAGGCATTGGTCATGGAAGCGCTCGACACTTTGATGCGCGGGCGCACCGTGTTCATCATCGCGCACCGGCTGTCGACGGTGCGGCGCTGCGACCGGATCGTCGCGCTGGTCGACGGCATGATTGCCGAACAGGGCACCTTCGCCGAACTGCTGCGGCAGGGTGGCATTTTCGCCGAATATTACCGCACGCAATTCGCTCCGCAGCACGATACGCCGCCGGCTTTCGCCGTTCCGGCGTGAGCGCACGGGTGTTGCCGATGCGCAACGATAGCTGTGGCTTTATTGCCGAAGCTTAGCCTCAATCCGTCGCAGGTGGTACGGCGTTCCCGCCAGTACAGGGTGTAATCCAGCCGTCATAATGCGCGCATTGCGGCAATCGCCGCGTCATGCCGCGCCCGCTATGCTGGCGCAGGATTATCGCTTGACTGATTCGCCTCGGACGTATCGCGGAAATATAGCCAACGGTGCTGCGCACAAACGGGCATTTGCTGTTGCGCCACCGGCAATGAGACGTTAGGCTGCCCTCGCTTTGGGGGATTGCCGCACGCCGTTTATGCGGGGTGGGAATGCGGTGGTCTCGGGCTTGCACCGAGATCCACCGGTTTCAAGAGCATGCGGCGGCGGCTTCCCATTGGGAATTGCCTTTACGGCCTGATCAAGGTCCGAACCTTGCATCGATGGCCCGATAAAGCGCGCGGGGGCAGGATGACGGATATCTGGCGCTGGGGGAGTCCGCGTTTTTCGGATCAGCCGCTGGTCGGGAATCGCGCGGACGAGTGGGGCAGGCTGGTGCGGCGGCCGGGTGTTGTCTTCGCGCTGGGGGCGGCGACGTTCGGCGTTGTTGCGACGGCTTTCCTGGCCATCGGCTATGTCCGCTTCGAGCGGCTCACGACCGCACAGGTGTTGGCGGTTCGGCATGCCGAGCGCGCCAATGCCGACCTGCAGGATGCGCTGGCGCGGCTGCGCGACCGGCTCGGCGTCGCCAATCAGACGCTCAGGACGACGCAAGGCCGGGTTGCGGCGCTCAGCGATGAGACGCACCGGCAACTCCAGGTTTCCGAGCAGTCGACGACCTCGAAGGCCGACCGGATTGCCCAGTTGACGCATGCGCTCGATCAGATGCAGCGCGAAGTGCATCTGGCCGAAGCCGAGCGCGTCACGCTGATGGCACGGCTGAGCCGGTCCGAGGCGGAGGCCGCTGCAGGGCGGTCGCACCAGCAGCAGGCGCAGGCGGGGCTCGACCAGTGGCAGAAAAAGGTCCAGCAGCTGACCGCCGACCGCGACAAGGCGGCTGGCGAACGCGATCAGCTGCGCGCCCGGTTGAGCCAACTCGAACAAAAGCTCTCGATGCGGATGCGCCAGCCGTCCGAACGGATGGCCGCGGCGCAACCCGCCGCGCCGGTGCCGCCGGTCGCTGCCGTTCCGGCCGCTCCGGCGCGGGCCGCCGCGGTTGCCGCTCGGCCGACCGCCGCTCCGACCGCCGCTCCGACCGCCACTGCGACCGCCACTGCGACCGCCACTCCGACCGCCACTGCGACCGCCGCTGCGGGCCGTGCGGTTGCGGCGGCCGCCGCTCCGGTCGCGGTCAGTCGCAGCGGGCTGTCCCAATTGGAACGGGTGCTCGCCTCGACCGGCGTCGATGTCGCCCGTCTGTTCAAGGATTTTGGCGCCCCGTCGGGCCTCGGCGGCCCGTTCGTGCCGGCGCCGCGCGGCGGCTTGCCGGAGAGCCATTTCAGCGCCGCAAAACTTGCCGCGCTGCCGGGTCTTCTCAAATCGCTGCCGCTGTCCGTTCCGATGCGGAATTACCGCGAGACCAGCGCCTTCGGCGACCGCACCGACCCGTTCAACGGCCGGCCGGCGTTCCATCCCGGCATCGATCTGGCAGCGCCCTATGGCACGCCGGTTTATGCGACGGCCGCCGGCGTCGTCACCTTCTCCGGCTGGTCCGGCGGCTACGGCAAGATCGTCGAGATCAATCACGGCCACGGCATCGTCACCCGCTACGGCCATCTCGCGCGGTCTATCGTGCTGGTCGGCGAGCGCGTTCGCGACGGTACCCAGATCGGCTTTGAAGGATCGACCGGGCGCAGCACCGGCCCGCATGTGATCTATGAGATCGACGTCAACGGCGAACCGCGGGACCCGGCAAAGTTCCTTGGCCTTGCCCGCCTTGTCCATGTGGCGCAATACGTGGCGCGACGCTGACGCCTATTGCCGGCAACCACGAGCCGTCGCCGGCTTGGCTCTTCCCTCGGCTCTGTCCTTATGCGATGAAAATCCCGGCCAAGCGCGGCTGGCAGCGGATTCGCTCGCCATCAGCGGGCCGGTTGGTTGAACAATCGCGGGCACGGGATGCCGAGCATCGCAAAAAGGCTGGAAATTCCGGGTGTGCTGTGGCGGCGCGAGCCGCATGCCAAGGCGCTGCCGCTCGTCCTCGACTCGCCGCATAGCGGCGCGCTCTACCCGGAAGAGTTTGCCTATTGCTGCCCGCTTCCGGTGCTGCGCCGCGCCGAAGATGCCTATGTCGACGAACTCTACGAGACGGCGCCGAGCTATGGGGCGACGCTGATCGGGGCGGTCTTTCCGCGCAGCTATATCGACGTCAATCGGGCGGCCGACGATCTTGATCCGACGCTGCTGGAGGGTGCGCTGCCGCCGATGCTGATGCCGCGGCCGGCAACCCGGGTCGGCCTCGTGCGCCGGCACGCGCAGCCCGGGGTGCCGATCTACGACAGGAAGCTCAGCGCCGGCGACATCCTTGCCCGCATCGAGCGCTATCACCGGCCCTACCACCTTGTGCTCGACGAATCCTGCGAGCGGCTCCATCGCGAATTCGGAGCGGTGTGGCACATCAATTGCCACTCGATGCCGTCTTCCGGCAGCGGGCGCGGCGGACATAAAGGCGAGCACGGCGATTTCGTGCTCGGCGATCGCGACGGGACGACCTGTGCGGCGGAATTCACCGATTTCGTCGCCGGCTTTTTGCGCGGCCTCGGCTATGAGGTGCGGGTCAACGACGGCTATAAGGGCGTCGAACTGGTACGCCGCCAGGGCCGGCCCGCCGACAACCGCCACAGTCTGCAGATCGAGGTCGACCGCTCGCTCTACATGGATCAGAAAACGCTTGAGAAATTGCCGGGTTTCGATCGTCTCAAGGCCGATCTCGCCGGGCTTGTCGAGGCGGTTGCCGCGTTCGTGCGCGACCGGATCGGGCAGATCGAGGCGGCGCGGCGATGAGTTTCATCGATGCCGTAGACACCTGCCGTTTGTCGTCAACCTCACCTATAACATCAAGAGAGGATACCTAAGTGGCGAAAATCCCAGCGGTTTTGCACGCGCACATCAACACGGCGTTTCCCGCCAATGTCTGCCTGTTGGGTTCGGTATTGCCAAACGGCTTCGCCCAGGTGACGCCGCGCGGCGGCACGATGGTTTACGACGACGAGCACCTTGCACTCTGGGAGCGCGGCCGTGGCAGCAGCGCCGAGTCGATGCGAGACGGGTCGAAGCTGATGATCTATTTCCGCAAGCCGCAACTGCGCGAGGAAGGCGTGCTGCCGCTCGGCGGCATCGCCCGTTTCTACGGCATCGCCAAAATCTACAAATCGGGGCCGGTCTACGACGAGGTTTGGCGCCGCCTCGTTCAGCCCGAAAAGGACCGCGATCCGGACAAGAAGGGCTATGCGGTGCTGATCGCGGTCGAGCGCGCCGAAGACCTTGCCGGCCAGCCGCTGACCCTCAAATAAATCGGCCGGTTAGCTGAGGAACTGCTCTTTGAACACGCGTTCTTCGAGGTTGGCGTCGCGGTCGAACAGGACGGTCATCGCGATGTCGCGGTTCTCGCGGATTTCGACCGAGACGACGTCGCGCACCTCGGTGAAATCGGCGACCGCGCTGACCGGGCGCTTGTCGCTTTCGAGCACCTCGATCTTGACCCGCGCGCCGTGCGGCAATAAGGCGCCGCGCCAGCGCCGCGGACGGAACGCGCTGATCGGGGTCAGGGCCATGATGCCGGCGCCCAACGGGATGATCGGCCCGTGCGCCGACAGGTTGTAGGCGGTGCTGCCGACCGGGGTCGACAACAGGATGCCGTCGGCCATCAGCTCTTCAAGCCGCACCACGCCGTCGACGCTGACCCGCAACTTCGCGGCCTGGCGGCTCTCGCGCAGCAGCGAAACTTCGTTGAAGGCGATCGCGCGGCGGCTCGTGCCGTTCTGCCGCGCGATCATTTCAAGCGGATGCAGTTCGACCGGCTGAGCCACGGCGAGGCGTTCGTAAAGCCCGTCCGGCCGGTATGTGTTCATCAGAAAGCCGACGCTGCCGCGATGCATGCCGAAGATCGGCTTGCCGCTGGCGACGAAGCGGTGCACGGTTTCGAGCATGAAGCCGTCGCCGCCCAGCGGCACGATGATCTCGGCCTGTTGCGGCTCGATCGTGCCATAGCGTTGGCGCAACTCGGCCAGAGCCAGCTGCGCCGCCTCTGCCTCGGAGGCGAGGAACGCGACCCGCGGAGCGCTCGTTGCGGGCGACGCGGCGGTCACCCGCCGGTCACGCTCATATGGCGGGAGACCGCGGGCCGGTTGTGGCGGCGGTCGATGATGAAATCGTGGCCTTTCGGCTTGCGGTCGATCGCTTCGCGGATCGCCGCTTCGAGCGCCTCGTCGCCTTCCGATTGCCTGAGCGGCGTGCGCAGATCGGCGGCGTCCTCTTGGCCGAGGCACATATAGAGCGTGCCGGTGCAGGTCAGCCGCACCCGGTTGCAGCTTTCGCAGAAATTATGGGTGAGCGGCGTGATGAAGCCGAGCCGGCCCCCGGTCTCGCGCACCGTGACATAGCGCGCCGGGCCGCCGGTGCGATAGTCGCTGTCGTCGAGGGTCCAGCGCCGCTCCAGGCGGGCGCGTACCACCGACAAGGGCAGATACTGGTCGAGCCGGTTCTCGCCGCCGATATCGCCCATCGGCATCACTTCGATGATCACCAGGTCGAAGCCTTCGCTGCCGCACCAGGCGACCAGATCGTCGAGCTCCTCGTCGTTGACGCCGCGCAACGCCACCGTGTTGATCTTGACCGCGAGCCCGGCGCGCTTCGCCGCGGCAAGCCCGTCGAGCACCTGGTCGAGCCGGCCGCGCCGGGTGATCTCGGTAAATTTGGCGGGGTCGAGCGTGTCGACCGAGACATTGACCCGGCGCACGCCGCAAGCGCGCAATTCCTCAGCGTAACGGGCGAGCTGGCTGCCGTTGGTGGTCAGCGTCAATTCGTCGAGCGCGCCCGCCTCGATATGGCGCCCGAGGCCGCGGAACAGGGTCATGATGTCGCGCCGCACCAAGGGCTCGCCGCCGGTCAGGCGCAGTTTCCTGACGCCGAGGCGGATGAACGTGCTGCACACCCGGTCGAGCTCTTCGAGGGTCAACAGCTCGCGCTTCGGCAGAAAGCTCATCTCTTCCGCCATGCAGTAGACGCAGCGGAAGTCGCAGCGGTCGGTGACCGATACGCGCAGATAGGTGATGGTGCGTCCGAATGGGTCGATCATGATGACGATTATATAGGATCGCGCGGGCCTTCTGTCGCCCCCCGATTTCGTCAGCTTTCATCGCCGGTCGAGGGCTCCGCCGGGAACCAGTCGCCGGTAATCTGCTCGCCGACATAGGTCGTGGCCCGCATACGGGCAAGCGTGGGGGGAGCAAGTTCGCCGTACTCTTCCAGGTCCCCGATCGCGACTTTCAATCCCTGGCGCAGCGCCATTGGAAGGGCTTCATCTACGACGGCCTTGAGGCTCGGACTGGTTTCCAGCAGGTCCTCGATCTCGCTTCTTGCATCATTGATCGATTCGAACCAGCCGCGTCGCGGGGCGGCCGCAGGAGAAAACGCGAGCTTTAGCAGATGACGGACGATCCGCCGCATCTGGCTGCGCAGCGCGGTCTTCTGCGAGATGCCCAAACTTTCGATCTCCTCGGCAAGGTTCTCCCAATCGAGCGGCTTATTCGATCCGCCGCGCGCTGCCGATCGCAGGGCTTCGGCTTGCTCCTTCGACCAGGCGAGGAAATCGGTGTCATAAAGGGTCTTCAGATCCGACATCGCGGGGCGCTCTC
>DATLTH010000571.1:0-2950 GCA_035533695.1 Allostellaceae bacterium
CCCTCCTACAGTGTGCCGCGGCTATGCGAAGCGCTCGCCGCTGCGGGGATGGAGACGAGACTGTTCTCGGTGGCCGGAGCGGATGGCGGTCAGCGCAATATCTCCAACGACGGCTACGGCGATCACCGCTTCGCTTGGGATTATGCGCGGCTGCCGATCCTGCGCGGGCTGCGCCTCTCGTCGGAGCTGTCGCGCGCCCTGCATCGCGCCGCCCGCGCGGCGGAGGTGATCCACAATCATGGGCTTTGGCTGATGCCGAACGTGGCGGCCGGATGGGCCGCGGCGCGCGCGCAAGCGCCGCTCGTGGTCTCGCCGCGCGGCATGCTGGCCCCGGCCGCGCTGGCGTTCTCGCGCCGCAAAAAGCGCGCGTTCTGGCGGCTGCTCCAGGGTCCGGCGATCCACCGGGCGGCGTGCCTTCATGCCACGAGCGAGCAGGAATACCAAGACATCCGCGCCTTCGGCCTGACCCACCCGGTGGCAATCATCCCGAACGGGATTGACCTGCCCGAGCTTATTGTTGCGCAAACCGCGAAGCCCCCAGCTGAGCGGGTCATGCTTTCGCTCGGCCGCATCCATCCGAAAAAGGGGCTCGACCGCCTCGTCCGTGCCTGGGCGAAAGTCGAGGCCGGACACCCCGGCTGGACGCTCAAGATCGTTGGCCCCGGCGAAGGCGGGCACGATGACGAGCTGCGGGCCCTGGCGGCCTCGCTCGGTTTGGCCGGCGTGGCGATCGAGGGAGCGGTTTACGGCGAGGCAAAATCTTCCGCGTATCGCACTGCCGATGTCTTTGTTCTGCCGACGTTGAACGAGAATTTCGGGCTGACCGTTGCGGAGGCGCTCGCGGCCGGAACGCCGGCGATCTCCACCACGGGAGCGCCGTGGAGCGGGCTGGCAGCGCAAGGCTGCGGCTGGTGGATCGACCAGGGCGTCGAACCTCTCGCCGCCTCGCTGACGACCGCGATGGCAATGCCGCGCAAGGCGTTGCAGGCGATGGGCGCCAAGGGGCGGGCCTGGATGGCACGGGATTTTTCGTGGGAGCGGGTCGCCCGCGACACCGTCGCCGTCTATCGCTGGCTGCAAGGCGAGGCGGCCGCGCCGTCCACGGTGCGGACCGAGTGAGACCGCCGCGAATGAGCGCGCCGGCCCCGAGAGCCAGCGAGCCGGGCCGCCCCGCATCCCTGTCCGGCCAGATCACGCCGCTGATCCTCACTTATAACGAGGCACCCAATATCCGCCGGACCGTCGAGAAGTTGCTGTGGGCGCCGAGGATCGTGGTGATCGACAGCGGCAGCACCGACGAAACCGTCGCCATCCTTCGGAACTATCCGCAGGTCGAGGTGATCCAGCGTCCGTTTGAGGATTTTGCCAGCCAATGCAATTTTGGACTGGCCCAGGTGGCAACCCCCTGGGCGCTGTCGCTCGATGCCGATTACGAGCTGAGCGACGAGCTGGTGAGTGAGTTGCGGTCTCTCGCACCGCCCGATGGAGTAGCCGGTTATCGCGCGCGTTTTGTCTACCGGATTTATGGGCGCCCATTGCGTGGCAGCCTGTATCCGCCACGCACGGTCCTCTACAAAAAAAGCCACGCCTCCTATCGCCAGGCAGGCCACGGACACCGCGTGATCGTCGATGGCAATGTTCGGCCGCTGGCTGGCGTCATTTATCACGACGACCGCAAGGCGTTGGGGCGCTGGTTCGTGTCGCAGCAGCGTTATGCCCACGACGAGGCTAAGTATTTGGTCAACGGTCCGCGTCGTTCATTGCGCCGAACGGACAAGGTCCGCCGCATGGCATGGCCAGCACCGGTTGGGATTTTTCTTTACGCGCTAATCTGGAAGGGCTGTCTGTTCGACGGCTGGCCCGGCTGGTATTACGTGCTGCAGCGGGTCGTCGCCGAGGCGATGATCGCGCTCGCGATCGCCGATCGTCGGTTACACACGGATCGCTCGACAGACGGTAATCCTGACGCGATGGCCGATGATCATTCTCGGCCTTAACGCGTTCCATGGCGACGCGTCGGCGGCGCTGGTGCGCGATGGCGCGCTGGTGGCGGCGGCCGAGGAGGAGCGGTTTCGCCGGGTCAAGCATTGGGCCGGGTTTCCGGCGCAATCGATCGCCTATTGCCTGCGCGAAGCGGGGCTGCGCCTCGCCGATCTCGACCATATCGCGGTCAACCAGGACAGCCGCGCCCAGCGCCTGCGCAAAATCGGCTTTGTGGTCGCCCATCCGCCCAACATCGGCCTGGTGCTCGAGCGGCTGCGCAACCGCCGCAAACGGAAGCAGATCCCCGAACTCCTCGCCGAGGCATTTCCCGCCGACCGCTTCCGCGGCGCCTTCGACAATATCGAGCACCATCTGGCGCATCTGTCGTCGGCATTTCATGTGTCGCCGTTCGACGAGGCGGCCGTCGTCTCGGTGGACGGGTTCGGCGACTTCGCCAGCGCCGCCTGGGGCGTCGGCCGGGGGACAGATATCAGCATAGAAGGTCGGGTGCATTTTCCGCACTCGCTCGGCATTTTCTATCAGGCGCTGACCCAGTATCTCGGCTTTCCCTATTACGGCGACGAATACAAGGTGATGGGCTTGGCGCCCTACGGGTCTCCCGCGCATATGCCGGCGATGCGCGAGATCGTCAAGCTGACGGGAGAGGGCGCCTTCGCGCTCGATCTCGCTTACTTCCGCCATCACCGGGAGCGCATCGCGTTTTCCTGGACGTCCGGCGCGCCAGAGTTCGGCGATCTGTTTTCGCCGGCATTGGAGGCGCTGCTGGGGCCGCGACGTCGGGCCGACGATCCGCTCGACGACCGGCACCGCGACATCGCCCGCTCGGTGCAGGCGATGTATGAGGAGGCGTTCTTTCATCTGATCGGCCCGCTGCAACAGCGCTACGGCGTGAGCGACATTGCGCTGGCCGGCGGCTGCGCGATGAATTCGGTCGCCAACGGCAAGA
>DATLTH010000572.1:0-11957 GCA_035533695.1 Allostellaceae bacterium
GTGCGTCTCGAACGCGCTGACCGCGCCGGCCAATTCGTCGAGCGTCGCCGCCACCGCCAACGCCGCCTCGGCGCCCTCAATCTCCGCACTGATGCGTACCGGCCCGGTCATCTAAGCAGGGCTTCCTTGACTGTGACACGAATGGTGGTGGGCGCGGCAATCAGCCCCTCACCCTGCCCTCTCCCCGCAAGCGGGGAGAGGGTTGTGACTGCGCGTGCTTCTCTCCCTCGCCCCGCTTGCGGGGAGAGGGTCGGGGTGAGGGGGGCTGCGGGTCAACCGTGGCCCAACCAAGCAAAATCCAGCTTAGCGCCGTCACGCGCGCACGACAAAGGCGTCCATGACGTTCTTGTCGCCGGCCTTTTCGAAATCGATCGCCAGTTTGTTGTCTTCGACCGCGCGCACCCTGCCGTAGCCGAATTTCTGGTGGAATACGCGGTCGCCGATCGCAAAGCCGCCGACCTTGCGGATGTCCTGGCCGCGCTTCGGCGCGGGTGCGCTCTCGATCAGCAAGGGCCGCCTTGCATTGCGCGCGTCGCGGGCCGCTTCCCAAGCCGAGCCCCAGCCGGGCGAAGTGCCGGCCCAGCCGGTCGAGGCGGCGGCCGTCGCGCCCCAGGAGGGCGCCGCGCCGAGCCCGGCCTCGGTGACCAGCTCGACATGATCGGATGGTAATTCGTCGATGAAACGCGAGCGCGCGGCGCTTTGCCATTGCCCGTGAATGCGCCGGTTCGCGGCAAACGACAGGTAGGCGCGACGGCGCGCCCGGGTCAGCCCGACATAGGCGAGCCGGCGCTCCTCTTCGAGGCCCTTCAACCCATGCTCCTCGACCGAGCGCATGCTGGGAAACAGGCCCTCCTCCCAGCCCGGCAGGAAGACGGTGTCGAATTCGAGCCCCTTGGCGCTGTGCAAGGTCATCAGGTTGACCATGTCGCCGGCGCTGTCGGCGGCGTTGTCCATGACCAGGCTGACATGTTCGAGAAACCCGCCGAGGTTCTCGAACTCGGCCATCGCAACGACCAGCTCCTTCAAATTTTCGAGACGGCCCGGCGCGTCGGGCGATTTGTCGGCCTGCCACATGCCGGTGTAACCCGATTCGTCGAGCACGATCTGCACGAGGTCGGTGTGCGGCAGATGCTCGGCTTCCTGGCGCCAGCGGTCGAGCGCGGCGACAAACCCGGCCAGCGCATTGCGCGCGGCGCGCGGCATTCTGTCTCCGGTGATCAGACGGCGCGCCGCCTCGACCAGCGGCAGCGATTCGCTTCGCGCCGCCCCATGCAGCAACTGCATTGTCGCGGTGCCGATGCCGCGCCGCGGCATGTTGACGATGCGCTCGAAGGCGAGGTCGTCGCCGGGCTGGCGCACGAGGCGCAGATAGGCGAGCGCGTCGCGAATCTCCTGCCGCTCGTAGAAGCGCGGCCCGCCGATCACCCGGTAGGGCAGGGCGAGGGCGATAAAGCGTTCCTCGAACTCGCGGGTCTGGAAGCCGGCGCGCACCAGGATCGCGATCTCTCTGAGCGCGTGCTTTTGCCGCTGCAACGCCTCGATCTCGTCGCCGACCCAGCGCGCTTCCTGTTCGGCGTCCCACAGCCCGCGCACGACGAGCTTGTCGCCCTGGCCGGCGCGGGTCCACAGGGTCTTGCCGAGCCGGCCGCGGTTGTGCGCGATGACCCCGGCGGCGGCGGCGAGGATCTGCGGGGTCGAGCGGTAGTTCTCTTCGAGCCGAACGATCAGCGCGCCCGGAAAATCGTGCTCGAATTTCAGGATGTTGCCGATCTCGGCGCCGCGCCAGCTGTAGATCGACTGGTCGTCGTCGCCGACGCAGCACAGGTTCTTGTGGTGCTGCGCGAGGAGCCGCAGCCACAGATACTGCGCGACGTTGGTGTCCTGGTACTCGTCGACCAGCAGATAGCGGAAGCGGCGCTGATAGGTCGCGAGGATCTCGGGGTTCTGGGTGAACAAGGTCAGGTTGTGCAGCAATAAATCGCCGAAATCGACCGCGTTCACCGTCGTGAGACGCTGCTGGTACTCGCGGTAAAGCTGGACGGCGCGGCCGTCGGCCCAGTCGGCTCCCGAACCGGCCCCCGCGTCGCCCGCCGGCACCTTGTCCGCCACCAGGCCGCGATCCTTCCACCGCTCGATGACGCCGAGCAATGCGCGCGCCGGCCAGCGCCGTTCGTCGATATTGGCAGCCGCGATGACCTGCTTCAACAGGCGCAGCTGATCGTCCGTATCGAGGATCGTGAAGCCGGAGGTGAGACCGACCGCCTCGGCATGGCGGCGCAGAATGCGCGCGGCGAGCGCGTGAAACGTGCCGAGCCAAACCCCATCGGCGGCCTGCCCGATGATCGCCTCCAGGCGCGCGCGCATCTCGCGCGCCGCCTTGTTGGTGAAGGTGACCGCCAGCACCTCGCCGGGAAAGGCGCGCCGGGTCTCCAGAATGTGCGCCAGCCGCGTCGTCAGCACCCGCGTCTTGCCGGTGCCGGCCCCGGCGAGCACCAGCACGGCGCCGTCAAGCGCCTCAACGGCGCGGGCCTGCGCCTCGTTGAGGCCGGCGAAGTAAAGCGCCGGCGGTTCCGGGGGTCGCTTGTGATCGGCGATCAGCTCAGTCATGCCGCACATCATATAGCAATTCGCAACCGGCCCGGTACTACAGAGAGGCGGCTTGGTTTGAGGGCTGGCGGCATGCGCGACGTGGCGCAAAAGCCACGCTTCGGCGCAAAGCCGCAACCTCTGCGACAAGACGGCCCCGGTCGCATCGACCTCACCCTATCATCATCGGACCATCCAACGGCCCACCCGATGCATGCCGCAATCGTTCTCCTGGTCTTGATCCTGACCTATATCGGCATGGCCGCCGGGCGGATCGCCTGGCTGCAGGTCGACCGGACCGGCATCGCGCTGCTCGCGGTCATCGCGCTGTTGGCAAGCGGCGAGATGACGCTCGACGATTTCGGCAGCGCGGTCGACATGCCGACATTGGCGCTGTTGTTCGCGATGATGATCATCTCGGCGCAGCTCGCCGAATCGGGCTTTATCGATCTGTGCGCCCGCACGATTCTCGACGCGAAAGGCGGCACGGCCGCGCTGCTGGCGCTGACCGTGGCGATCAGTGGCGCGCTGTCGGCGGTGCTCGCCAACGACATCCTGATCATTACGATCGCGCCATTGCTGATCGCCGGTGCCCAGCGCCGCGGCCTCGATCCGCGCCCGTTCGCGATCGCCCTCGCCGCCTCGGCAAACGCCGGCTCGGCGGCGACCCTGATCGGCAATCCCCAGAACATTCTGCTGGGGGCCGTCGGCCGGCTCGATTTCTGGGAATTTCTGGGGATTTGCGGGGTTCCGGCCGTGTTCGCCCTCGTCACGGTCTTCGCCGTCGTCTGGCTGCAATGGGGTCGGCGGATGCAGGACCACCCGCCGCAGCCCGAAGCGCTGCCGGTGCCGGTCGCCGGCCACATCCTCGACCGCAACCAGACGATCAAGGGCGGCGGCGCGGTATTCCTCTTGCTGCTGCTGTTCGCCACGCCACTGCCGCGCGAGATCGGGGCTCTGATCATCGCGGCCTTGCTGCTCGCCAACCGCAAGATCACCAGCCGCACGATGATCGCCGCAGTCGATTGGCCGCTGCTGCTGTTCGTGTCCTGTCTCTTCGCGATCACCGGACAGCTAAACGATTCCGGGATCGCTTACCAAGTGCTCTCCTTTATCGACAACCACGGGCTGCTGCCGAACAACCTGATTGTGCTGTTGCCGTTTGCCGCAGTGACCAGCAACGCGATCGGCAGTCTTTCGACGGCGATGCTGCTGCTGCAGATCTGGCCGAGCCCGCCGCCCGGAGCGCTCTATGCGCTGGCGCTGTTGTCGACGCTGGCCGGCAGCCTGTTTTTGAGCGGCAGCCTGACCAACCTGTTGATCGCCGAGCAGGCGGAGCGGATGGGCGCGCGGCTTTCCTTCGGGCAATTCGCCCGTACCGGCGTGCCGATCGCCGTGCTGTCGCTCGCCTTCGCCGTGTTCTGGCTGGCGGCGATGCACGTCCTGCCGCTATTCCCGCCGCCGTCGGCGCCGCCGGTGCCGTAAGCCGCCCGCCGCGGCTCGGCATAACCCTGGCGAGGCGGCCTTCGGAGGGCTAGAAGAAGCCGGCCCCTCATCAAGGAGCGTCAGTGACGTTTCGGCCTCTTCGCATTGCCACCCGCGGCAGCCCGATGGCGCTCCATCAGGCCGGGCTGGTGCAGGACCGGCTGCGCGCGGCGCATCCCGATCTGGCCGCCGAGGGCGCGATCGAACTGGTGCCGATCCGCACCACCGGCGACCGGGTGCAAACCCGCCGGCTCGCCGAGATCGGCGGCAAAGGGCTTTTTACCAAGGAGATCGAGGAGGCGCTGCTCGACCGCCGTGTCGACCTCGCCGTGCATTCGCTGAAGGACATGGAGACCGTGCTGCCGGCCGGGCTGGAGATCGCCTGCGTGCTGGCGCGCGACGACCCGCGCGATGCGCTGGTCTCACGCGATGGCGCGAGCCTCGCCAGCTTGCCGCCCGGCGCGCGGATCGGCACCGCCTCGCTGCGCCGGCACGCCCAGCTGTTGCGGCTGCGCGGCGATCTCGACGTGGTGCCGATCCGCGGCAATGTCGACACCAGGCTCGGCAGGCTCGCCGGGGGTCAACTCGACGCGCTGGTGCTGGCGCTGTGCGGCCTCGAGCGGCTTGGGAAAGCGGGGCTGGCGAGTGAAATCCTGTCGCCGGAACTGATGCTGCCGGCGGTGGGCCAAGGGGCGCTGGCAATCGAGTGCCGCGCCGCCGACGATGAGGTGCGGCAAGTCCTCGCGCCGCTCAACGATCCGCCGAGTGCGGCGTGCGTCGCCGCCGAGCGCGCCATGCTGGCGGCGCTCGATGGTTCGTGCCGCACGCCGATCGCCGGGTTGGCCACGATCGACGATGGTCGCATAATCCTCGACGCGCTGCTGCTGGCGCCGGACGGCAGCGCCGAGCGGCGAGGCCGGATTACCGGCGCGGTCGGCGAGGCGGTGGCACTGGGCGGCGAACTCGGCCAGCGGCTGCGGCGCGATGCGGGTCCGGAATTCGGCTTTGGCTGATCAGCGAATCGCGGGCGGCGGAAAGACCAGAAGGCCGCCGCCGCAGGCCTGCTGATGCAATGATTGCACAGCCGTCATCGAGCCGTGCCAGACATCGCGGTAAAGGTAACCCGGCCATCCCATGACGAAGATCAGGTCGCTGAGCAGATCGGTGTTCTTATCGGGGCAATAGCCGGTTGCGTAAAAGCCGACCAGCAACAGCACGATCCCGACCGTCAGATATGAGTAGATCAACGATCGCATCGGGCCCTCTGTCGCGAGCCTGAAATCGGTTGCTCAATCGCATGTCGCGGCATATTCGCGGCCAACCGCCGGAAATCGGCCGCGCGATCCGTCATCATGATGGCGGTCCGCCGGGGAGATGCCGGGCAAGCAGCCCCGGGCTGATCGGCATCAGCCGCGGGCCCGCGGTCCACAGCAGTGCGCACTCGATCCGCCGGTCAGGATAGATCCGGCTGATTGCGGCGTAATAGGTCGCCAGTTGCTGCAGGTAAAGGGCCGGCACGGCATCCTCGCTCGCCGGCGGCGGCCGCACGGTCTTGAAATCGACGACCAGGACACGCTCCGGCGTCACGACCAGCCGGTCGATCTGTCCGGACAAGGCGTGCGCGCTCCCCGGGCTTGACCCGGGGATCAGGCCGACCACCGGCACTTCGGCCTGCGCGTCCGGGCCCCACAGCTCGGCGAAACCGGGTTCGCGGAGAACGGCGAGGGTTTCGGCGCACAGCTCTGCCTGCTCGGCCACATCGAGCCCATGCAGCGGCAGGGCGAGATACCGGCGCGCTGCCGCCTCGCGATCGGCGCCCGGCAGGTCGGGCAGGCTTTGCAGCAGCCGGTGCACGAGAAGGCCGCGCTTGAAGCGGTCGCGGCCGGCCGTCGCCAGCGGCGACAGGGTCGCCGGTTCGGGCTCGCTCGGCCGCGACGGCAGCAGCGGCTTCGGCGGGCTGGGTTCGCGCGGCGGCGGGACCAGCGTCCAATCCGGCAATTTGCCGAGAGGGTGCAGGCCGGACGGGACGGGTTCGCGGCTGGGTGGCGCGGTCTGGGCGCTGGACAGGCGCAGGCCCTCGCCACACCAGCCGTCGCGCTCGCCGATCAACGGCCGCGTATCGAAGGCAAACGGGGCGGCGAGGTCGTGCCATCCGGCATGGCACAGCGCATGCCAGCTCGGCGCTTCCCGTCCCGCCTTGCGGGTCTGCCAGCCGCAGATGTAAAGCCGGTCCTGCGCGCGGGTCACCCCGACATAGAGCAGCCGGCGGTATTCCTGCAGCTGGCGCGCCCGTAATTTGTCGCGCTCGGCAACGTAAAACGGCGCCGCGAGGTCGGCCCGCGGTCGCCAGAGCGGCAGTTTCTCCGGGTCGCTCCACAGCAGCGAAACGCGCTGCTCCGGCAATTGCATCGTGTCGGGCAGGAAGACGACCGGCGCTTCGAGGCCCTTGGCGCCATGCACGGTCAGGATGCGGACTTCGTCGCGCAGGCGCTCGCCGAAATCGCGCTTGACCTCGATGTCGCCGGCCACCAGCCATTGCAGGAAACCCTGCAACGAGGGCACGTGCTCGCGTTCGTAGACGAGCGCCAGCGCGAGGAACTCCTCGATCGGGTCGGCCGCTTCGGGCCCCAGCCGATCGAGCATCGCCCGCCGCCCGCCGCCGGCTCCGAGGATTGCGGCATATAATTCGAACGGCGGCACGAAATCGGCCCGCGCCAGCAGCTCGCGCAGCCGGTCGAACGCCGCGCGCATGGCCAGATCCTCGCTGGCGAACCGGCGCAGGCGGCTCCACAGGCTCTCGCCGCCGCGCCGATAGGCGAGCCGAAACAAATCCTCCTCCGACAGCTCGAACAGCGGGCCTTTGAGCACCGTGGCGAGGGTCAGATCGTCCTCGGGCAGGAGCAGGAAGCGGCCGAGCGCGACGAGGTCGCGCACCGCCATCTCCTCGGCCAGCATCAGCCGGTCGGCGCCGGCGACCGGCACGCCGCGCTGCTTCAGGGCGCGCAGCAGGTGGCGCACGAAGGCGTTGCGCCGCCGCACCAACACCATCACGTCGCCCGGCCGCAACGCCCGGCCGCGCGGCTCCAGCCGCTCGCCGGTCGCCAGCCAATGCGCGATCGTCGCCGCGATGGCGCGCGCCAGGCGGAGCGGCGCCTCGGCCGGCTCGGGGACCGGCATGGCCCCGCCGGTCGGGGCGAGCGGCGGGTCGGGCTCCGGCAATACCGCCGGCCACAGCTCGACGATCCCGGCCTGGCCGGTCCGCGCCGCGACATGCCGGATCGCCGCGCCATCGAGCGCGACGCCGTCCGCGGCCCGTTCGTGGCGGAAGATCGCATCGACCGCAGCGAGCAGCGGCTCGGCGGCGCGGAACGAAATGTCGAGCGGCACCACCGTCCAGCCCTGCCGTGCCGCGGTAATCCGCGTCTCGAAATGCTGGCGCATGCGGGTGAAGTCGCGCGGATCGGCGCGCTGAAAGCTGTAGATCGACTGCTTGGCGTCGCCGACCGCAAAGACGGTGCGCGGGCGGCGGACCGCACCGTCGCCGGCAAAGAATTCCTCGGCCAGCGCGGCGACGATGTCCCATTGCTCGGGGTTGGTGTCCTGCGCTTCGTCGATCAGGATGTGGTCGAGCCCGCCATCCAGCTTGAACAAAACCCAGGGCGCGACGCCGGGCCGGCGCAACAGTTCCAGGGCGTGCAATACCAGGTCGTCGTAATCGAGGACGCCGTGCAACGCCTTGCGATCGCCGTAGGTGCGCAGCAGCGTATCGCCAAGCCGGATCAGCGCGACGGTTGCGCCAACCATGGCGACCGCGGCGCGATCGTCCTGCAGTCGCCGGATGCGCGTTGCCTCGGCCGCCAGAACGCCGCACGGATCGGCGGGGAGCGCCTTTGCCGCCGCGCCCTTGGTGATCAGCGTGCGGCGGGTTTCGCCCTCGTTGGTCAGGAAGGCCGCGATATAGGGATCGAGCAGCTCGCGCCGCTGCGCCGGGCACGCCCCCCACCGGGCGACGATCGCGCCGCGCTCCCGGTCATTCGATGAACCTGCCGCCAGCGCCGCCGCGGCCTCGCGCAGGCCAGATTCGTCGCCAGAACCGGCGGCGCAGAACGCGGCGATCAGGGTGTCTTCGGTTGCCGCTTCAGCGACCGACAGCGCCGCGCACAGGCGCCGCCGCAACGCCTCCGCGCCGCCGGCGAAGGCGGCGCGCAACTTGCCGCGCCCGTCGGCGAGCGCCGTCATCAATTCGACAAAGCGCTCTTCGGGGGCATACTGGACGACCACCGCCAGCGCCTCGGCCAATCCCGGTTCCGTCCCGGCCCGGGCGGCGACGATGACCGCCTCGGCCGCCTCGGTGAGGGCCTCGCGGGCATTGCGCTCGTCGATCACGGCGAATTCCGGCGGGACCCCGGCTTCGAGCGGAAACCGGCGCAGCAACGACTGGCAAAAGGCATGGATCGTCGCGATCTTGATGCCGCCCGGCACCTCGAGAATTTGGGCGAACAGCTGGCGCGCCCGCGCGACTTCGTATTCCTGCGGGTAATGCCCGGTCAGCTCGACCAGTTCCTGCGCCAGCCGGCCGGATTCGAGCGTCGTCCATCGCGCCAGCCGCGCGTTGAGCCGGTTGGCCATCTCCGCCGCGGCGGCACGGGTGAAGGTCAGGCACAACAGCCGGGCCGGGTCGGTGCCGTCAAGCATCAGCGCCAGCATGCGGTCGGTCAGCACCTTGGTCTTGCCGGTCCCGGCCGACGCCGCGACCCAGACCGATTTCCCCGGATGCAACGCCTTGCGCTGCACCGCGGCGGCGGCTTCGGCGAGCCCGGTCATGGCTCGCTCTCCGGCTCGTCGAGGCGTTCGAGGTGGCGATAATCGGAAAAGCGCGGAGCCCATTGCGGCACCGGCACGACGCGATAGGGCGACCGCGGATCGTCGAAATAGTCGATCAGGCCCCTGACTTTGGCGGCCACGCGGTCGATCAGGGTCTCGGGATCATCCCCGCCGATCGGATAGCGCAATCCGGCCGGCTCGCCGCCCGACAGCCGCCAGTATTCGAGCGCGGCGGTGGGGCCGCTCAAGCCGCCGAAAGTGCCGTCGCGGGCGATCCAGCCTTCGAGCGGCAATTGCACGGCGACGCCATCGTTGAGTTCGCGTCGCTCGGGCAGCGTCCCGGTCTTGTAGTCGATCAGCGCCAGCCCGCCGCCGGCGAGCCGGTCGATGCGGTCGGCGATGGCGGTGATCGTGAATGGACCGCCGCGCGCGGCAACGACGAGCGAGCCCCGGCATTCGCTTAGGCTCTCGGCGATCTGGGTGCGGCGCACCCGTTCCTCGGCGACGAACCAGCGGGCAATCCTCAGAAAGCGCGGCCACCAGAACGCCCACACGCCGGGGCGCGACAGGATCGATGCAAAGCAGTCGCGGCCGATCTCGACCAATTCGCCTTCGGCGTCGGGCGGCAGCGCGTGCGGATGGCGCGCGACGAACGCCGCGAGGGCGTTGTGCACGGTGGTTCCGAGCTCGGCGCGGCCGGGATCGGCGTCGAGTTCGTTGAACGCGCGCAATTCGAGGATATGGCGGGCGTAGATCGCATAGGGGTCGCGAATCCAGGTCTCGATCTGGGTCGCCGAAAGCTGGCGCGGCCGGGCGGCGAGCGGCGGGCGCGGCTCGGTCAGGCGGCTTGGGCGCGGGTCGCCCGGTTCGTCGCGCCGCGCGGCGGCGGTTTCGATCTCGGGGTCGGGGCCGAGCGCGTCCTCGAGACCCGCGGCGCGCAATACCGTGTCCAGTCGCAGCAGCCAGCGCGACGGCACCGTCGGCACGCCCTCGCGGCGCGTCGCGCGGGTCAATGCCACCGTCGGCGCGCCGAAAGCCTGGGCAAAATCGTGCGCCGCAATGCCGATCGCCCGCTCGGGCACCGCTATGCCGAATTCCTGCCGCATCTGGCGCGACATCCACGGGTCGTAGACCGCCGGCCCGGGCCAGGTGCCCTCGTTGAGACCGCCGAGGACGATCAGATCGGCCTGTTGCAGCCGCGCCTCGACAAGCCCCCAGATCATCAGCCGGGGATGCCGGCCATAGGCGGGGCGAACGACCGCGTCGGCGGCGAGCGACTCGAACAACGCCGGATAGTGATGCCCGGGCAGGGACGGGAAATCGCCGGCGGCGTCGATCAGGGCGTGGGCGAACCGGGCGGCGACCTCGCCCGCCGCCTCGCGCCACAATCGTGCGACGCCGCTCTCGCTGTCGGTTGCCGCGAGACGCTCGGCCGCGGCGATGTGGGTGGCGGCCAGTTCGGCGAGCGGTACGCTGTCGCGGCCGAGGCATTCGGTCAATTCGCCGATGCAATCTTCGAGGCGATCGACGAAACGGCGCAGCGGCGCGTCCTTGCGGCCGGCGAGCAAAGCCCTGAGCCCGGCAAAGCCGGGCGCGGGGCGCGGCCCGCGGATCGCGACCTCGAGCCGGCGCGTCTGATCGCGAAACACCTCGGGCGCAAGTCCGCCGGCGGCGAGCGGATGCTTCAGCGCGGCGAGCAGCGGCACCGGCGCCAGCGCATTGTCGGCCACGTCGAGGACGAGACGCAGGAAGACGCCCGGCGGGGTCCGGTTGAGCGGCAGCCCCGCCGAATCGTCGATATCGATGCCCCAGCGCGCCAATTCGCCGGCGACGCGGCGGGCCAGCTCGCGATCCGGGGTGACCAAAGCCGCCGTTGCGGCCGGCGTTTCGAGCGTGCGGCGCAGCAGCAGGGCGATTGTTGCCGCTTCGTCCTGCGGGCTGGCGCATTCGTAGCGGGTGACCCCGGCGAGCGCATCGGCCGGCGCCGGCGGCAGATCGCGCCACCGGTCGGTCAAGATGGCAGGACGCAGTGCTTCGGCTACCAGCTGGAGACGCCGGTTGCGCCCGTCCGGCGCGGCGGGCCCGCTGCCGTCCGGCCAGTCGCGAACCTCTGGCGCGGGAATTTCGAGCGCTTGCAGCAACACAGCCATCAGGTGCTGCGGGTGGGTTGGCTCGTGCAGCAGCAATTCCCACTCGGCGGTCCCGCAGGAGCGATCGAGGCCGGGCAGGATGACCATCCCGCGGTCGAGCCAGGCGACGACCGACAAGAGTTCGACCAGGGCCGGGATGCCGCCGGTCAGCCCGGCGGCGATGACCGGTCCGGGTGGCGGGGCACGCCGCCACAGCGCGGCCTGCCGCCGCAGCAGCCGGTTGCGCCGCTCGGCCGGATCGAGCGCACCTTCAGCTTCGAGCATGGAGGGCCAATGGCGCGGCAGAATGTCGAGAAATTTCAGCACGGTCTGCCAGTGCTCGGCGAGATCGTCGGGCGCCAGCTCGCGCAATTTGTCGAAGCCGGCTTCCTCGCTCTGCGCGGCGTCGAGCAGCCGGGCGAGCGCCGACGCCAAGGCCGCCGCCTGCCCGGGCAGCAGCGGCCCCGCGCCGGTCGCCCTGCCCCAGCGCAGGACGAGCTGGGTCAGCAGCAGCCGGCGCCGCAATTCGGGGATCGCCGGCGGTATCGCGAGGGTGGGATCGTCGGCGCCCTCGGCGGCCAGGCCGACCTCGTCCTCGTCGAGACCGCCGATCGGGCGCAGGCGCGGCAGCAGCAGCGGCGCTCCCGGGTCGCCGCCGGCGGCGGTGAGGCGCAGAAACGCCTCCTGCAACGCCCGCCCCGCGCGCCGGGTCGGCACCAGCACGGTCATCCGCGCCAGCGCGAGCGGATCGCTGCCGGCGAGCCCGAGGAGACCGTGCGCGAGGGTTGCGACGAACGGCCGGTCAGGCGCGATCGTGTAGAGATGCGGGGGCACCGCCGGCCCGCCGCGCTAGCGCTCGATGCGATGCGAGGAGAGCCGCGCCCTGGTCGCGGACAGCCCCTCTGGCGTGCCGATGTGATACCACTCGCCGTC
>DATLTH010000573.1:0-14151 GCA_035533695.1 Allostellaceae bacterium
ACCAGCTTGCGATTTCCTCGATCGTGCGCAGACAGCCGCGGCACATTCTTGTCATCGGGTCCATCAGGCAGATGCCGAGGCAGGGCGACGCCGGCCTTGTCGTGATGCGCGCGCACAAGGATGGTTGATCCGGCATCACGATCCTTTCGGCGGGGCGATCAGATCGGAAAGCTTGGTGCGCAGCAGCTTTGCCCGGTCGCTCGGGATGGCGTAGATCCAGCGCGCGACCCTGGCGTTGATCGCCCTGGCATCGGCCGCTTCCGTCCCGTCGCCCGACGCTTCGACCGCGACCCAGTCAACCTTGTCGTGGTTGAACAGAAGCAGCTTGATCGTCAGCCCGTCGGCGGTCGTGAAGACGGCATGCGCCACGCCACTCTCCGGTACCGGCAGATCGACGGCGGGTTTGACGTCGTCGAGGTCGAGGCCGGACAGCGCTCCGGCCGGCGAGGCGAGTGTCGCGTCGTCCTTGAATTTGGTGTCGGCAGGGGCGCCCACAACGGCGAATTTTCCCTGCGGCCCGTCGCGCCGCAGCACCAGCATCGTGCCATCGGCGCCGGTCAGGGTGAGCGAGGCGACGCGCGATGGCGCGATGTCGAGAAAGCGGCGGTCGAGCCAGCCGATCGTGTCGCCCGACACATCCAATGAGCCGCGGGCAAGCCAGGCCTGGTTCTCCCCCGGCTTGCGGACATACACCCCATTATTGCCGCCGCCCAGCAGATCGGGCCGCGACTTGCCGACAATCAGCTCGGCGACGGTCTTGCCGGTGCGGTCCTGCAGCGTTACCAGCGTTGATTTACCGTTTTTCGGATCGTCGAGATTAAGCCGCCCCAGCAGCTCGGGGCGCCGCGTTTTCGGTTCGACAAGGGTGAGGTCGGCGAGGCCGAGCAGCAAGCGGCGCACCTTGTTTGGCGCGGCCGGGTAGTTGCTCTTCTCGACGACCACCCAGCCGCTGCCGATCGCCGTGAAATCGCTGACCATGGCGCCGCGCGTCAGGCGCATCCAGGCGAGATTCTTCAGATCCGCCGCAAGATGCGGCAGCGCGAGGCCGCCCTTGATCGGCGGGCCGACAAACCGGTCGCCGCGCTTGACCGCGTAGACGGCGCCCGCAGCCAGTATCAGCGTCGCGCCGAACAATATCAGGAAGCTGCGCTTTTGCATGGCCGACCCTACGCCAAGGCTGAAGACGGCCGCCGGCGCCAGCGCCGCCGGCGGGTCAGACCGAGCACGATGGCCGCCAACGCGACCACGATGGGAACCAGCGCAATATCGCAGAATTCGAGGATCGCCTTCAGCTGCTCGATGTCTTGCCGCTGCGCTTCCCGCACCCGGCGCAACGCGCGCCGCGTCGCCAGAAGGTCGGTGCGGAACTGCTCAACGGCCTTCGCCTGCTCCGGCGACAGCGGGGTGTTTGCATCGGCTTTGGCCGGCGCGCCGGTCGTCAAGTCGCGCAATTTGGCCTGGGTCGCCTTGAGCTTTTGCTCGAGCGCGTGCTCCTTGGCGGCATAGCGGTCGTCGGCCGCGCGCTGGATGCGCTCGACGACCTCGAATGGCCGCACCGAGCTGCCGCGGCTGCGCAATCCGATCAGCTCCTCGCCGCCGCTCAGCACATCGATCGCATTGGCGACGAAATCGGCGTTGTCGGCCAGTGGAGCAACGACCTGCCGACCGAAGAAATCCTGGGATTGTGCCCATGCCCGGTCGTCGAGCATGTCGGTGTCGGCGACCACGACGACATTGATCGGCCCCGCCGATTTGGCCGTGAACTCGCTCGTCTTGGCCGGCGGAGCCGCCGGTTTGGCCGGCGTTGCCGCCGGCTTGCCCGGGGTTGCCGCTGCCTTGGGGGGTCCATCGGGAAACGCCGTTTCGGCCGGGCCGGTGATGTGGGCGGCGAGCGTGTAGCGCATGCCGGTCGGCTTGAAGTGGATCAGCAGACCGACAACATCGGGAAACCCCGCAACCTTGTCGACCGGCAGCTTCATCGCATCGGGGGATGTCGTGATCAGCGGCTCGAAGGTCGTCGTTGCGCCGGAGAGCGGTTCGATGATCCCCGCCGACGCGACCGTGACGCTGCTTAGGCTGGCGGTGATCGGGTCGTCGCGGTTGAGCTCCCCATCCTTCAGATCGAGCCACGCGACGTAGGGCAGCGGCTTGCCGCCGCCCGCGCCGGTGGGGACGACGACACGGCGGGCGTCGCGCCGATCGGCGGCGACGGTGTTCGGCTCGAGCCGCACGCCCCAGGCCTTGAACAGCGGTTCGAGATCGCTGTCGACCGCCATGTCGGCCGGGCCGCCGCGCGCCTGCATCTCCGAGTACGGATCGACGAAGATCAACGCCTTGCCGCCGTTCTGGACGAACTGGTCGATCGCAAACAATGTCTTCGCCGGCAATTTCTGGGGATGCACCAGCATCAACACGTCGGTGCCGGCGGGGATCGCATCGAGCGCACTCGGCAGCATTTTGACGTCGTCGAGCTGGCGCAGTTGCTGGAGAACGGCCATCGGCCGGCTGGCCTCGCCCTGCAAGGCGGCGATCGGGTCCCCGGCGAGCGGCAGGCTGCTGATCAACCCGACGACAGTCCGCTTCGGAACGGCAAGAGTGTGCACCAGCCGGGTCAAATCGTATTCGAGCAGCCGCTCGCGCTGCGGCGCAAAAAACGGGATCGTCCGTTCGTCATCGGTCGAGTTCGTGCCGGCAAGGCCGAAATACACCTGCTCGCCTTGCGCATTGAGCGGCACGGCCTGGAGCCCGAACGCGACGGCGCGGTCCTCGATAGCCGAAAAGGGCTGCGGGTCATAGACCTCCAGCCGGATCTTGCCGTGCGCCGCCGCGACGTACTGGTCGAGCAGTTCGCGAACCCGATGCGCATAGACCCCGTATGACGGCACCGTCTCGCCGAGCCGGGTCGAATAGTAGAAGCGCAAGGTGATCGGCTCGTCGATCCTCGCCAGCGTCTGGCGCGTGCCGGGCGACAGCGTGTACAGCCGCTCGGCGGTCAAGTCGAACCGTTGCGGGAGAAACTGCGCGGCGATGATATTGACCGACACCAGCATCACCGCGACGCAGGCGAGCGCGGCAAGCGAGCGCGCCCGCGGCGACCGCCATAAACTGCCCCAGGCAATCCGGCGCAGCATCTCACTCGGCCTTGGTGAGGTCGACGAGAATGGCATTGGCGGCGAGAAACGCGATTATCACCGAGACGAAATAAATCAGGTCCGGCAGCTCGATGACGCCGCGAGTCATCGCGTTGAAATGCCGGTAGAGACTGGCCGCCGCGACCCCCGCGACGACCCATGCCGGCGCCCAGTCGCGAAAGATCCCAAGAACCAATGAAGTCCCGGCCGCCGTCAGCACGAAGGTAAAAGCTGCGGTGACGACAAAGGCAATGATCTGGTTCTTGGTCACTGCCGAGACGGCGGCGCCGATCGCCAGCATCGCGCCGGCCAGCAGCCAGCTGCCGATATAGCCGGCGAGGATGACGCCGTTGTCGGGGGCGCCGAGGAAGTTGACGGTGAGCCAGAACGGGAAGGTCAACAGCAGCGCGATCCCGGCAAAACACCAGGCGGCGAGAAACTTGCCGATGACCGCTTCGCCGAGACGGATCGGCAGGGTCAGAAACAATTCGATCGTGCCGCTCTGGCGCTCCTCGGCCCACAGCCGCATCGACAGGGCCGGGATCAGCACGAGGTAGAGCCACGGGTGGTAGGCGAAGAAGGGCTGCAGGTCGGCCTGTCCCCGCTCGAAGAAGTTCCCGGCGAAGAAGGTCAATATCCCGCCCAGCACCAGAAAGATGATGATGAAGACGTAAGCGAGCGGCGTCGTGAAATAGCTCGCCAACTCGCGGTTGAAGATGGTGATCGTGCGCCGCATGCCCTAAGCGGCGTCGCGCAGCGTCGCGGATGCCGCGGGCTGCGGGCTCGTGATCGCGCGGAACACATCGTCGAGCCGGCCGCGCTCGACCCTGAGGCCGGTGACCGGCCAGCCGCGGGCCCGCACCAGCTCGGCGACTTCGGCGATGATCGGTTGAGGGCCGCGCGGGAACAGCCACAGTCCTGCGCCCTCGCTGTCGCTAGTCCGCTCGACCGAGCGCACCCCGGCGAGAGCGGCCAACTGGCCCGCCATGTCGGCGTCCGCTGCCTCGGACAGGTCGAGGCGCACCGCATTGTGATAAAGCGAGCGGGCGGCAAGCTCGGCCGGGGCGCCATCGGCGAGAATGCGGCCGCGCGCGATGATGATCGCGCGGCTGCACACCGCCTCGACCTCTTCCAACAGATGGGTCGAAATGACGATCGCCTTGCCCGGGCTGATCGCTCGGATGACGCCGCGCATCTCGTATTTCTGGTTGGGGTCGAGGCCGTCGGTGGGCTCGTCGAGGATGATCACCGGCGGATCGCACAACAGCGCCTGCGCCACCCCGACCCGCCGCCGATACCCCTTCGACAAGGTGTCGATCGGCTGGCGCAGAACATCGTCAACCCGGATCGTCTCGGCGATTTCCCCAATCCGCCGGCGCGCCCGGGCGCCCCGCAACCCGCGGATATGCGCAATGAAGGCGAGGAATTCGGCGACGCTCATATCGGGGTAGGCGGGGGCGCCTTCCGGCAGATAGCCGATCTGCCGCTTCGCCGCGAGCGGGTGCGCGAGGATGTCGTGGCCGCAGATCACCGCCGTGCCGGCGCTCGGGGCGAGAAAGCCGGCGATCATCTTCATCGTCGTCGATTTGCCGGCGCCGTTCGGTCCGAGAAAGCCCAGGACTTCGCCGGCCGGCACCGTGAATGACACGTCATCGACCGCGACGAGCGGGCCGAATTTCTTGACGAGGTGAACGATCTCCAGCATGCCCGTCGTCCTGCAGGCGGCTATTTTGCCGCTCTCCCTTCGCCGAGGCACCGCGACCGAGCGACGCAAAGCATGGCGCCAGAGTACCGCGGATTTGGCCGCAGCGAAATTGCCCCGTCAGATGCGGCGTCGAAAACAGCCGCGAAAATCGTCCATCGGAGCCGTCGCGCAGCGTTTGACGGCCGTCTGCCTTCCGCCTCACTATGCGGACCTGTGCCGCAGGCGGCCGAGCGAATAGAGGACGGGGACGCTATTGAACCGATCTGAACCGGGAGAAACGCGATGCTGATCGTCGATTCGCAAATCCACATCTGGCAGAACGCCAAGATGTCGGCGCATCACCGGCAGACCCCGACCTATTCGATGGACGACGCGCTGCAGGAGATGCAGGCGGCGGGGGTCGATGCCGCGGTGCTCCATCCGCCCTCGACGCTCGGCGAGGCGGTCAACGTGCTGGCGGTCGAGGCGGTCAAGGCGCACCCCGACAAGTTCTGCATCCTCGGGCATTTCGACCTCCAGGCGCCGAATCGTCTCGATATCGTCAAGAACTGGCGGCAGCGGCCCGGCATGCTGGGGTTCCGGTTCACCTTCAACCAGCCGCAGCAGCAGAGCTGGTGGACCGACGGCAGCCTCGACTGGTTCTGGGATGCCTGCGAGAAGGAGGGCTTGCCGGTCGGGCTTTTGGCCGGCGGTCACATGGCGGCGTTCGGCAGGATCGCCGAGCGGCATCCCGGGCTCAAGCTGCACATCGACCATCACGGACGCGGCGGGGGCGGCGGCGCCGGCACGGACGATGCGGCCTTTGCCGATCTCGGCGACATGCTGGCGCTCGCCAAACTTCCCAATGTTGCGGTCAAGCTGTCCGGCGCGCCGAGCTATTCGAGCGAGCCCTATCCCTACCGCAACATTCACCAATACATCCGTCAGATTGTCGACGCCTTCGGGCCGGCGCGGTGCTTCTGGGGCACCGACATCACCCGCATGCCGTGCAGCTATCGGCAATGCGTGACGATGTTCACCGAGGAATTGCCTTGGCTCGCCGGGCGCGATCTGGATCTCGTGATGGGGCGCGCGGTGTGCGAATGGATCGGCTGGCATCAACCGGCATTGGCGCAGGGCTGAGGTTGAACGGCAACTCGCATGCCTTGCGGGGAGATGGGGCCGGGAGACGGGGCGGGGAGACGGGGCCGGGAGACGGGGCCGGGAGACGAGGCCGGGAGACGGGGCGGGGAGGCTGGCGGCGGATTGCGCGTATACCCCTAACGGGCCGCCCATCGCCGAGCTGGCGCCTGGCGCGATCGCCCGATGCAGTGGAGAGCACCTATCATGACGAAATGGCGGGTTGCCGGCGGCGCGGCAGGCTTGGCGCTGGTCTTCGGCCTGGCGGGCTGCACGAACCCCTATGATCCAGGCCAGCGGGCATTGGGCGGCGGGCTGATCGGAGCCGGCACCGGCGCGGCGATCGGCGCTGCCGCGGCCGGCGGCAGCGGTGCGGCGCTCGGGGCGGCGATCGGCGGCGCCGCCGGCGTCCTCGGCGGCATCGCGACGACGCCGCGGCCTTATCCTTATCCGCCGCAGGGCTATTATCCGCCGCAGGCCTATTATCCGCCGCCACCGCCGCCGGGCTATTACGGCTACGGCGCGCCGGCGCCGGGCGCGCCGCTGCCGCCGCCCAATTGAGCGACGACAAGGCCGCCCCCGGCGATGCCGGCCGATCTGATCGGAACCTTGATCAATCTGACCTGATTGCCTCAGGAACGCGGCCGCCGGGCGCGAACGCGGGCGACCCGGTAGGCGAAGGCAAGGATCAGCAGCACAAAGAGCCCGCCGATCAGCCAGAACGGCTACAGCTTTTCCTGCCACCCGGTGCCCCCGACCCGCACCATGACGCGCGCGATTTCGCCGGCGGAATGCGCCTCCGCGCTCCAGAAGCCGTCTTCGTTGGCGGCGAATTCGAACTTGCCCTGGCCGTCGGTGCGGCCGACGAGCGCCGGCTGATCGGGCTTCCCCGGGGCGAAGACGCGCACCTCGGCATCGGCCATCGGCTTGCCGCCGGTCGTCGCGAACTCGACCGTCACCTCGTGCCGCGCGAACAAATCGAATGCCGCCGCGGGCACCGGCCGCAGCGTCAGGAAGAGCGCCGCGGCGAGGGCCAATCGGCCGAGGCGCGATGAGCGGAGATTGCGCATCGCACTCAGGGTTTTCGATCCGCCTTGTCGAGAGGCGCCGCCAGGACTGCCTTCAGCAGCAGACGGGCGGCGGCGGCAGGGGTGCGGGCGCCCATTGTCACCTCGCGCTCGATCGCGGCGAGGTGGCCAGCCACGGCCGGCATGGCGCGGAAGCGTTCGATGAGCCCCCCTTCGATCTCGGCCCATAACGCGGCGCGCGCCTGCTCGCCGCGAAGCCGCTGCCAGGCGCCGCTTGCTTCGAGGGTCGTGCGAAACCGCGCAACCTCGTCCCACACCGCGTCGATGCCGTCGCCGGTCAATGCCGAGACGGTTCGCGCCGCGACCTGCCATTCGGGCACAGCCGGGCGGATCAGGCGCAGCGCGCCCGCATAGTCGGCGGCGGCGCGCCGCGCGTGATCGAGCAATGTGCCGTCGGCCTTGTTGATCAGCACGAGATCGGCCAGTTCGATGATGCCGCGCTTCAGTCCCTGCAATTCGTCGCCGGCGGCCGGCGGCAGGATCAGCACGAACATGTCGACCATGTCGGCGACCGCCGTCTCCGATTGGCCGGCGCCGACGGTCTCGACCAGCACGATGCCAAACCCGGCCGCCTCGCACACCAGGATCGCGTCCCGCGTATGGCGGGCGACGCCGCCCCTCTCGACGCCTGCCGACGAGGGCCGGATGAACGCCGCCGGGTTGCGCGACAGTTCGGCCATCCGCGTCTTGTCGCCGAGAATGGCGCCGCCGCCGCGTTTCGACCCGGGATCGACCGCGAGCACCGCGATTCGGTGGCCGCGGGCGATGCCGTCGAGGCCGAAACGCTCGATGAAGGTCGATTTTCCGGCGCCGGGCGGCCCGGTGATGCCGATCCTGGTGGCGCCGCCGGTCGATGGCAGGACCGCCTCGATCAGCGCTTCGGCCGCACGGCGGTGCTCGGGATTTGCCGATTCGACAAGCGTGACGGCGCGGGCCAACGCCCGCCGCTCGCCGCGCCTGACGGCGGCGGCGAGGTCGTCAACCGCGCCTGTCCTCAGTTCGCGGCCAGCGCCGCTTCGCGCGCCGCCGCCTCCTGCTGGCGCGCCCACATCGCGGCGTAAACGCCGCCCCGGGCGAGCAGCGCGCGGTGATGGCCGCGCTCGACGATACGGCCGCCGTCGAGCACCAGGATCTCGTCGGCATCGACCACGGTCGACAGGCGATGGGCAATGACCAATGTCGTGTGGTTGGCCGCGACCTCGGCAAGGCCCGCCTGGATTTCGCGTTCGGTCTTGGTGTCGAGCGCCGAGGTCGCCTCGTCGAAGATCAGGATTTTCGGCGCCTTGAGCACGACCCGTGCGATCGCGACGCGCTGCTTTTCGCCCCCCGACAATTTGAGGCCGCGCTCGCCGACCAGCGTGTCGTAGCCGTCGGGCAGGCTAGCGACAAAATCGTGGATATGGGCGCGCCGCGCCGCCGCCTCGATCTCCTCGCGGCTGGCGCCGGGCCTTCCATAGGCGATGTTGTAGAGGATCGTGTCGTTGAACAGCACGGTGTCCTGCGGCACGACGCCGATCGCCCGCCTGAGGCTGTCCTGCGTCACCTCGCGCAAATCCTCGCCGTCGATCTCGATCATGCCGCTATCGACATCGTAGAAGCGAAAGAGGAGCCGCGCGATCGTCGATTTGCCGGCGCCGCTCGGCCCGACGATCGCGACGGTGGCGCCGGGCGGGATCGTGAAATCCACGTCTTCGAGGATCGGGCGGCGCGGATCGTAGCGGAAATCGACGTGGTGGAAGGCGACCGTGCCGCGGCCGATCGCAAGCGCCGGCGCGCCGGTCCGATCCTCGATCTCGGGCCGGATGTCCAACAGGCCCATCATCTGTTCAAGATCGGTCAGCGACTGCTTGATGTTGCGATAGACGACGCCGAGGAAGTTCAGCGGCTGGTAGAGCTGGATCAGATAGGCGTTGACCAGCACGAAATCGCCAATCGTCATGCGGCCCGCCGCCACGCCGTAGCCGGCGAGGATCATCACCCCGACGAGACCGGCCGCGATGATCGACCCCTGCCCGATGTTGAGCGCCGCCAACGCCTTCTCGCTCTTGACCGCAGCGCGTTCGTAGGCCTGCAGCGTGCGGTCGAAGCGTCGGGCCTCGTGCTCCTCATTGGCGAAGTATTTGACCGTCTCGTAATTGAGCAGGCTGTCCACCGATTTGCTGTTCGCTTCGCTGTTGCGCTCGTTCATCTCGCGACGAAACCCGACGCGCCAGTCGGTCACGGTGAAGGTGAAGGCGATATAGGCGACAATCGTGACGAACGTCACGGCCGCGAAGGTCCAATTGTACAGCCGCCACAGTATCCCGCAGACGATCAGGATCTCGAGGATGGTCGGCACGATGTTGAAGATGAGGAAGGACAGCAGGAACTCGATCCCGGCCGTGCCGCGCTCGACGGCGCGTGCCAGCCCGCCGGTGCGCCGCTCCAGATGAAAGCGCATCGACAGCGAATGGATGTGGCGGAACACCGACAGCGCCACCTCGCGCACCGCACGCTGCCCGACCTTGGCAAAGACGGCGCTGCGCAATTCGCTGAAGCCCTGCGACATGACGCGCGCGATGCCGTAGGTGATGACGAGCGCCACCGGCACCACGATCAGGCCCGCCGCGTTGCCCGAGAGGTCGTTGATCGCCTGCCGGTACAGTAGCGGCACGCCGATATTCAGCAGCCGCGCCGCCAGGAGGAAGCCGAGCGCCACAACGACGCGCCCGCGCAATTCGAGCGAATGGCGCGGCCACAGATAAGGCAGCAGACCGCGCAGCGCGCGCAACCCGTCGATCAGCCGCCCACGGGTTGGCGGCAGGCCGGTTCCGCCGGGCATTGGGCGGCCGCGCGGGCTCATTGCGCCGGTCCTGGCGCCGGTCCGGGCGGCGTCTCGGGGCGCGCGATCGCGAGGCGCGGCAATTGCCAGCCGATCAAGAGCGCCGCCCCGACCACCAGCGCGCCCGCCAAAAACGGGCTGCCGCGGCCGAGCCCCGCGAACAGCGCGCCCGCGATAAGCGGCCCCAGGACGCGCGACAGGCTGCCGACCGATTGCGCGACGCCCATCACCTCGCCCTGCTCCTCGGCCCCGGCATGGCGCGAGATCAGACTGTTCAGCGAGGGCTGCATCGCCCCCATGCCGATCGCCAATGCTGCCAATGCCACGAGCAGCTCGGGCAGCAGGCGGGCGAAGGGCAGGCCGATCAGCCCCAGCGCAATCAGCGCCAGACCGCCAAGCATCAGCGTCTCCTCGCCAAGGCGGCTGGTCAGCGGTCCGATCAGCCCGCCCTGCATGACCGCCGACAGCAATCCGACATAGGTCAAGGCGTAGCCGACCTGGGCCGGACCCCAGTCGAATTGCCGCATCGCCCACAGCGCGAAGGTGCTCTCCATCCCGGCGAAGGCAAGGATCACCAGCAGGAACACCGCTAGCAGGCGCGCCAACACCGGCCGCCCGAGAGCGTTGCCCAAGGCCGCAAAGCGGCCGCGCGCGGGGCGTCCGGCCGCAGCGCCGCGGCTCTCGGGCAGGATGAACAGAACCCCCAGAAAGGCGCAAAACGACAGCCCGGCGGCAATCAGGCCGGGGGTTTGCAGATTGGCGGTGGCCGCATTGTTGCCGGCCGCGATGCCGCCCAATGCCGGGCCGATGATGAAGCCGAGGCCGAACGCCGCGCCGATCATGCCCATGCCGCGGGCGCGTTTTTCCGGCGTGGTTATGTCGGCGATATAGGCCTGCGCCGCGGCGATATTGCCGGCGCAGATGCCGGCGAAGGCGCGCGCCGCAAAAATCATCCACAACTGGGTGGCAAAGCCGAGCCACAGATAGGCGAGCGAGGCCGCCATCATGCTCGTCATCAGCACCGGGCGCCGGCCGACCCGGTCGCTGAGCCTGCCCCACAGCGGCGCGGCGAACATCGACATCAGCGAGAACGTCGCCATCAACATCGTTACCTGCTGCGGCGTCGCGTCGAAGCGCGTCGCGTAAAACGGCAGGAGCGGGATGACCAGCCCGAAGCCGACCAGATCGACAAAGACGATGAGAAAGAGGATTGGCATGGACCCCGTTGATATCGCGCCGCCGCTGCACCGGACAAGGGCCGATCGACGCAGCCCGAGCGGCGGGGCCGGCGCGGGCAGGTCTGGGTTGCTCGCGCGGCGAAAGGCAGGGCAGGAAAATCTGCACCCGGAATGACGACTCCGGCCTATTACCCGGAATCAATAAACCGCATCACGTTCCACGGTTCCTCCCCCGCGAAGCGGGGGAGGAACCGGCTCGCGGGGGAGGAACTGGTTCGCGCACGCGACTCGCACTCCGGTGATGCCGGGTACTAGAATGGCGCCAGCGACAAGGCGCGGCCGCTTGGAGACTTGGCAATGCAGCTCGGCAGGCTCGGCGTTTGGGCGGCGATGGATGTGATGAGTGCGGCGGAGGGCGCGGCCTTTGCGCAGCGCCTCGAAGGCTGGGGCTATGCCGCGCTGTGGCTGCCCGAGAGCCGCGGCCGCAACGTGCTGGTGCATTCCTCGTGGCTCCTCGCCAACACGACGAGGCTGATCGTCGCGCCGGGAATCGCCAACATCTATGCACGCGACGCGATGGCGATGGCGAACGGGCAGCGCGCATTGGCCGAACAGTCGGGCGGGCGCTTCCTGCTCGGCCTCGGCGTCTCGCACGTGCCGTCGGTCGAGGGCGTGCGCGGCCATGTCTACGGAAGGCCGGTGGCGACGATGCGGACCTATCTCGAGGCGATGCAGGCAGCGCCCTACGGGGCGCCGGAGCCCGCCGAGAAGCCGCTGACCATCCTCGCCGCGCTCGGGCCCCGCATGCTGGCGTTGTCGGCGAGCCATGCCGATGGCGCCCATCCCTACAACGTCACCCCGGAGCACACCGCCGAGGCGCGCCATATCATGGGGCCGGGCAAATTGCTGTGCCCCGAAGTATGGGTATTGCTCGAAACCGATCGGGCGAAGGCGCGCGCCCTGGGCCGCCAGGCGCTCGCCAACTACATGCGGCTCGACAATTACGTCAACAACTGGCGCCGGCTCGGCTTCGGCGACGACGATTTCGCCGGCGGCGGCTCCGACCGCTTTGTCGACGCCAACATCGCCTGGGGCGACGAGGCGGCGATCAGGAAATGCCTCCAGCAGCACTGGGACGCCGGCGCCGATCATGTCTGCATCCAGTCGATCAGCCCCGACGGCTCGCGCCGACCCGACGAGAAGGTGCTTGCATTGCTGGCGCCCGCGGCGCGTCGCTAGCGGCTCACTTGACGGGTTCGGTGGTGCAACCGACATTGAAGCAGCCGCGTAGCGGGCACCACCGCCCGCCCATCGACCCGTTTGCGGCGCGGGACGACAAGACACAGGTCCTTCAGCCATGTATTCGGAAACCACCCGCGCGATCAAAGTGACCGTCCGGCCGTTCTATCTCGAACAGCACTCATCGCCCGCCGACAATCATTACGTCTGGGCCTATCACGTGCGGATCGAGAACGGCGGCGCCGAAACCGTGCAACTGCGCAACCGTCATTGGCAGATCACCGACAGCCAGGGGCGGCAGCAGGAAGTCCGCGGTCCGGGCGTCGTCGGCGAGCAGCCGGTGCTGGCGCCCGGCGAGAGCTTCGAATACACCAGCAGCTGCCCGCTGCCGACGCCGTCCGGCTTCATGGTCGGCGATTACGAGATGGAAGCGCGCGACGGCGAGAATTTTCTGGTGCGCGTTCCTGCCTTTTCGCTCGACACGCCGCAACAACCGACCAGACTCAACTGATCGGGCCACCGGCGCCCGGATGCCGCGCGCCATTCTCCAATAACAAGAGAAATCAGATGCCGAGCTTCGCCGACCAGGCCGCGCCGAAATCGACCATCCAGAAGATCCGCGCCCGTCAACCGATCCATGTCCGCCGCCCGTCGCGGGACGAGGCGCTCGAAGCCGTTCGCACCCTCATTCGCTGGGCCGGCGACGACCCCGAACGGGAAGGCCTGCTCGGCACCCCCGACCGGGTCGTGCGGTCCTACGCCGAATTCTTCAGCGGCTACGACGAAGACCCGGTCGCGCTCCTGCAGCGCACCTTCGAGGAGACCGACGGGTATGACGAAATCGTCATGCTGAAGGACATCCGGTTCGAGTCGCATTGCGAGCACCACATCGCGCCGATCATCGGCAAGGTGCATATCGCCTATCTGCCGAACAACCGGGTCGTCGGCATCTCAAAGCTCGCCCGGCTCGTCGAAGTCTATGCCAAGCGCCTGCAGATTCAGGAAAAGATGACGGCGCAGATCGCCAACACGCTCGATGAGGAGTTGCAGCCTAAGGGCGTCGCCGTGGTGATCGAAGCGGCGCATCAATGCATGACGACCCGCGGCGTCCACAAGCCGGGGGTGAGCATGGTGACGAGCCGCATGCTCGGCGTCTTCCGCACCGACCCGACCACCCGGCGCGAGGTATTGTCGATGTTCGGCACGCCGGCCGGCGGGGGCGGCGAACACGTCTGAGTTGCACCCAAACTGTCACCCCCGCGCAAGCGGGGGTCCAGGGCGGACGGCACATCACTTTCCCCCTGGATTCCCGCTTTCGCGGGAATGACGTGTCGTAGACTCGATGACCATTTCCGAAGAACGCCTTGCCACCGCGATCGAGATCCTCGATCGCCTCGTCGCGTTCGATACCACCTCGGCGCGCTCGAACCTCGAATTGATCGGGTGGGTTACCGACTATCTCGCCGGCCACGGCATCGCCGCGACCTTGAGCAGCGCCGGCGAGGGCAAGGCCAACCTGTTCGCGACGATCGGACCCCCGGTCAGCGCAAAGACCGGTCGCGGCGGCGTCATCCTGTCGGGCCACACCGATGTCGTGCCGGTCGCCGGGCAGGAATGGCACAGCGACCCATTCCGTCTGACCGAGCGCCCGGGAGAGGATGGCGGCCGCCTCTACGGCCGCGGCAGCGCCGACATGAAGGGTTTCCTCGCGCTGGTCCTGGCACTGGTGCCGCAGGCGGCGCAGCGGACGCTCGCGGTGCCGCTGCACCTCGCCTTCACCCATGACGAGGAGACCGGCTGCTTCGGAGCGCCGGCCTTGATCCGCGCGCTGCCGACCGGCGAAGCGCGGCCATTGCTGGCAATCGTCGGC
>DATLTH010000574.1:0-5445 GCA_035533695.1 Allostellaceae bacterium
GTTTGGCCCCTGCGCCATGGCGGCGTCGTGCCTCGGAAAGTTCTCGGCCGTACCGTCGACGTCCTGGTCGCCGGAAAAGATCACCAGCGGATAACCAAGAAAACGTTCCTCCGCTACGACACGACAGACAACCCCTTGGCGCCGCAAGGGAACCCGCGCGTCCGGCGCGAGCTCGGCTTCGGCATCTCGCAGAGCGGCCGCGTGCTTCGCGATCTGGTGCATCTCGGGTTCAACCAGGATCTTGCAGGGCGCCGGGTGTTCGATGGCATCCTTCCCATCGTCGCCGGGTCGCGCCGCACCTGCGTCAACTGGCAGTTCGCGCAAGCCGGCCGCTATTCGCGCCAACACGAGGACCACTCCTACGGCGACGACCAGTTCCCGTTCAGCTATCCGACGCTGACCGATCCGATCAGCGGCCGCACCGGCGGCATCCTGCAGCGCGCCCGCGATGCCGGCGTGTGCCCGAAGGTGCTGCATCTCGATACGGAAAGCGACTTCTGGCAGGCGCGCAGTTCGCTGATAGCGACCGGCCCGGATGGCGCCGACATCGCCATGCCGCAGGAGGTGCGGATCTATGCGGTGAGCGGCGTCCCGCATGCGCCGTTTCGGCCGTTGACCAGGCCGGTTACGCAATTGCCTGGCAATCGGCTCGGCTATGGAGCGTTCATGCGGGCGCTGCTGGTCGCGCTGTTCGAGTGGGTGGAGCACGACACCCCACCGCCCGACAGCCGTTTCCCGTCGCGCGCCGCCGGCACGTTGGTGCCGCTCGCCGAAGCGCGCCGGACGTTTCCGAGGCTGCCCCGGGTGAACTTCCCGAACGTCCTTAACGAGTTACGGCTGCGCGACCATTCGGTCGAGCCGCCAAGCGAGAGCACGGCTTACCCGGTGTTCGTGCAAAGGGCGGATGCCGACGGCAACGCCTAGGGCGGCATCCGCCACCCGCTGCTCGCGGCGCCTCTGGCCACGCATGTCGGCTGGTCGCTGCGCGCGAGCGGCTACGGCGAGGGCGACCTGTTCACCATTCAAGGCTCGATGATCCCGTTCACCCAGACCGAAGCCGAGCGGCTGCGGGCCGACGATCCACGCCCCTCCCTCGCAGCCCGCTATCCATCGCGTGATGCCTGGGCCGCCCGTCTGACCGAGATCGTGGATCGACTGGTCGCCGACCGGCTGTTGCTGGCCGAGGATGGTGGCCGGCTGACGGCGGCAGCGCACGAGTCGTGGGACGTGTACCAAGAGCTGTAGAAGGCTGGAACAACTCAGCGTCGTGCCTGGCTCAGCGCCGCCAGCGCATTGAGGGCCGGGGCAAGGCCGCTAGCAGTTTTGGCCGCGATCAGCCGAACTTCCTCCCCGAATAGCGTGCGACTGCGACGGACACCGCCAACCGGGCGGGAGGGGCATGCCGCTCAGGACAGCTGGAAGCCCTCGTAGCCGCGCGCCGCGACGTCCGCGCAGATCTGCCGATAGCGCACCATGCCGCCGGCGTAGGGCATGAAAACGCGCGGCTTGCCGGGGATGTTGGCGCCCAGGTACCAGGAATGCCTAGCCAGCGGCAGTACGGTCTTGTGGGCCATTTCGTTGACCTCCGCGACCCATTTGTCCACCGCGTCGGCCCGCGCCTCGATACGTTCGAGCCCGCTGTCGCGCATGTGCCTGATGCAGTCGGTGATCCAATCCGCGTGCTGCTCGATCGCCACCGGCATGTTGCACAGCACCGACGGGCTGCCGGGGCCGGTGATGGTGAATAAGTTGGGGAAGCCGGCTACCTGCAAGCCGAGGTAGTTGCGCGGTCCCGCCTCCCACACATCCTTCAAGGCGACCCCGCCGCACCCGCGAACACCCATGCGCAGCATCGGGCCGGTCATGGCGTCGAACCCGGTGGCGAAGACGATGATGTCGACCGGGTATTCGGCCTCGGTGGTGCAAATCCCCGCGCGGCTGATGCGATCGATCGGCGCCTTGCGCAGGTCCACCAGCGTCACGTTGGGCCGGTTGTAGGTCTCGAAGTAATTGGTGTCGATCGGCGGGCGTTTTGCCGCGTAGGGATGATCGATGTCCGACAGGATCGCCGCCGTCTTCGGGTCCTTCACGATCGAGCGGATCTTGCGCTTGACGAAGGCGGCCGCCGTGTCGTTTGCCCGCTTGTCGACCATCATGTCCTGGAACGCCGCCCGAAACTGCAGTCCGCCGCGCTCCCAGGCCGCCTCGTAGATCTTCTCGCGCTCCTCCGGCGGGGTGTCCACGGCCCGCCGCTCCTCGATCCTGAACGCCATGCCGTTGATTGTTTCGCGCGTGACGGCGCGAATGTCGCCGGCGTGTTCCTTGACGTACCGGCGGAACTCCGCGGTCAGCGGCGCATTGCGCGCCGGTACCGAATAGTTCGCGGTGCGCTGAAACACGCTCAGATGCTTCGCCGAGGCCGCGATGACCGGCGCCGCCTGGATGCCGGTCGAGCCGGTGCCGATCATGCCGACCCGCTTGCCGGTAAAATCGACCCCTTCATGCGGCCACTGGCCGGTATGGTACCAATCGCTGGCGAAATCATTCAGACCGGGGAAATCTGGCACGTTCGCGGTGGACAGGCAGCCGACGGCGGTGATCAGGAATTTGGCGGCATAGGTCTCGCCGCCCTCGGTGCGTACCTGCCAGCGGTTCGCCTCCTCGTCATAGGTCGCGGCGACCACGCGGGTGTTGAACCGGATGTCCCGCTTCAGGTCAAACCGGTCGGCGACGAAATTCAGGTAGCGCAAAATCTCGGCCTGGCCCGGATAGCGTTCCGACCACTCCCACTCGCGCATCAGTTCGGGAGAGAAGGTGTACCAATAGACATGGCTTTCGGAGTCGCAGCGCGCGCCCGGGTAGCGGTTCCAGTACCAGGTGCCGCCGACGCCGCCGCCCGCTTCCAGCGCCTGTACCGACAAGCCCAGACGATCGCGCAGACAGAGCAGCTGGTAGAGACCCGCGAACCCCGCGCCGATTACCAGCGCATCGAGTTCGGTCGTCCCGCTGTCCTTGTCATTCGTATGAACCATGTCGTGCATGGGTTTGGTCCCGAAATCCGCCTTCTGTACGGACAGCATGCGCCGCCGGCCACAAATCGGCAATCGGGGACGCCACGCTGTGCACGGGAGGCGCCATGACCCCCGTGCAGGTCGGGGCGCCGAGGCTGTTCCTGGAAAGCCACTGCGGCCGTGTTACCGTCGTCGAGGAACAGATTGCTGGTCGTCGAGGATCAGCCCGTCAAGCGCTGTGTCAGCGCCAATGACCGATATCGTTTAAGGGTTCACCGGCGCGTCTTGCTCATTCCCGCCTCCCGGCGATGGTCTGCTTACTGAACCCACAGCCGGCGCTCAGGTTGGGCGGCGCGAACTGGTCATCTGCCCCGAAGCGGATCTAAGCTCTCAGCGGCAAGCTTCGACGAGTTGATGGAAAGCGGACTTTCGATTCGAGGCGCGGCTTGTGTCCACGGGTCAATTGGGCGGTCTCCCCTGACGAGCCGCGGCCCGCGCCTGTGCCGGGTTGGAAGCAGCAGCAGCATGTCATCTGAGACGTCCCGGCGAACCGCCCGCCCGATTGCGAACCCGGGCGGCGGAGCGGCGCACGTTCTCGATCAGCAGCAGCGGGCCTCCCAGGAGCAGGACGCCGCCGCCGACGTACGGCGAAAGGCCTGCAACGCTGGCCAATGCCGGCGCTGCAGCAATGGCGAGCACGCTCATTGCCAGCCGGCCATCCCCGATGAACACTCCGACAACGGCGACTACCGGCGGGGGTCGCCCGGGGAACTGTCCGAAAATGAACTGGGGCGCCTTCGATCTCAACCTGTTGATCGTCTTCGACGCCGTGATGCAGGAATCGGCAGCAGCCTCGCGCGCTTCGGCACCCGGCCATCGGCAGGGTGAGCGGCGCGCTGCTCGGCATCGCCAACCAGGATCGGGCCGCGGATGTGCCGGGCCACCACCCCATAGCCCGCGGCGGTGCTCGCGCCAGCGTTCAGGCTGGCGTTGGTCGGCCGAAGCATAGCGCGGTGATGGGTGCTGTCCGACGTCATCGACCCCGTTGACGCACACAGTTTCATTGGCCCGATGTCGTCGCGAAGTCCCTCTTCGACCTTTGGTCTTTGGCGAGGCCCACGATATCCTGTCGCGAAATGAGAAGGACAGGTAACGCCATGACGCGCGGCAATCCCGCCATTGACACCGAACGCTACCGGCTGCGCCGGTTTGTCGAGCAGCTGATCGAATTGGATGAGGTCGAGGTGCACAACGAGCCGGTACCGCTCGTCAATTTGAGCCCGATCATCGAGGCCACGACAAAGGCGGTGCTGTTCAAAGCGGCCGGACCCGAGCGCGTCGAGATCGTCGCGAAGACGGCGGGCAGCCGCCGACGCCTCGCGGTGGCGTTCGGCACGACCGAAGCGGGGCTTTACGAGGCCTATCACCGGCGCCTTGCCGAGCCGCAGCAGACCGTCGAGATCCCGTCCGGCGATGCGCCGGTGCATGAGGTTGTCTTGACCGGGAGCGACGTCGATCTGATGCGCCTGCCGTTCCACCCGCAGCACGCCTATGACGGCAGCTGCTACATCAGTTCGGCAATGGATTTCACGGTCGATCCGGCGACCGGCCGGCGCAATGTCGGCTGCCGACGATTGAGCCTGCGCAACCGCTACGAATGCGGCACCAACATCACCGCGCCGTCCGACCTGAAGCGCATCTACCATGCCTGCGTCGCGCGCGGCGAGAAATTGCCGGTCACGTTTACGGTCGGCGCCCACCCGCTCGACTTCATCGCCGCGACGATGCGCCAGGGCGACGACGAGCTCGCGCTGATCGCCCGGATGCGCGGCGAACCGGCCGCAATCGTCAAAAGCCTGACCAACGACATCCTCGTGCCCGCCGATGCCGAGATGACGCTCGAGGGCTATCTCGACGAGCGTGGCTACGTCGAGCCGGAAGGCCCCTATGGCGAGTACATGGGCTATTACGGCGCCATTCACATGGATCCGGTGTTTCACTGCACCGCGATCACGCTGCGCCGTGACGTCATGCATCTGACACTGTTGCACGGCTCGGCCGATGTGCTCGACCAGACCGACAGCGCCACTATCAGCGCGCTGCGCACCGAGGCCGACGCGCTGCGCATCCTGAAGGCGAGCGGGCGCGATCCCGTTGCGGCATATCTGTGCACGCGCTCGGGCGGCAACAACAATCTGCGCGTCGCGCTGCGCCAGCGCACGCCGGGCGAGGCGCGTCAGGCGATTTTGACGCTGTTCGGCGCGCTGCGGCCGGTGAAGCACATCTTCGTGTTCGACGACGACATTGACATCCGTGACGAGGGCCAGGTCTCGTGGGCGCTGGGGACGCGGTTCCAGGCCGACCAGGATCTGGTCGTGCTCGACGGCATGCTGGGCATGACGATGGACCCCTCGCTGCAGGGGCGGCGCACCGG
>DATLTH010000575.1:0-4407 GCA_035533695.1 Allostellaceae bacterium
ACCTACGGCAACGACGGACGGCTGATCGGCGTGCCCTATCTGAAAGAGGCCTACCACGGCGAACTCGACCGCGAGCGCTGGGGCCTCCAGCCGGTCGCGCAACTCGACAGTTACAAGGGGCTGTGGTTCGCCACCTTCGACCCGACGGCGCCATCCTTGCGCGATTATCTCGGTGAGATGGCTTGGTATCTCGACGCCTTTTTCGACCGCCGCGAGGGCGGCATCGAAATCATCGGCGGCGTGCACAAATGGATCATGCCGTGCAACTGGAAGTTCCCGGCCGAGAATTTCGCCGGCGACGGCTACCACGTGCACTGGAGCCATCTGTCGGCGGTGCAGACGGGCTCCGGCGGTGATTTTCGCGTCAAGCCCGACAATCTCGGCAAGGCATTGGCGATCGCCGGCGGCCACAGCATCATGACGGTCGGCCCCGACATGCAGGCCGACCCACCGAACCCCGTCGTCTTGGCCTACGAGGCCGAGATCGCGGCCGAGATGCGCGAGCGGCTCGGCCCGCGGCTCGGCCTCGGAAAGCCGATCGCCGGCACCGTCTTCCCGAACCTGTCGATGCTGCGGCCGACCTCGCGCACCCTGCGCGTCTGGCATCCGCGCGGCCCCGACAAGACCGAAGTATGGGCCTGGGTCTACGCCGACAAGGCGGCGCCGCCGGAGGTCAAGGAGGCGATCCGGCTGGCCGGCGTGCGCGTCTTCGGCCCGTCCGGCACGTTCGAGCAGGACGACATGGACAATTGGCAAGGCTGCACCCAGACCGCCCGCGGCCCGGTCGCCCGCCGGCTGGCCCTCAACTACGAGATGGGGCTCGGCCACGACCGCTTCGACGACCGCTTCGCGGCCGAGGCCAGCGAATACCGCTACAGCGAAACCAACCACCGCGGCTTCTACCGCCGCTGGGCGCAATTGATGCAAGAAGATCGCCGGGCCGAAGCCGCGGAGTGACACAACCTACGGAGGCTCACATGACCGCCGATTTTGGCAGCCTCGTCGATAGCCAACGCGGCCTGATCAGCCGGCGCATCTTCATCGAACCCGAGATCTACGAACAGGAGCAGCGGCAGATCTTCGCGCGCTGCTGGCTGTTTTTGTGCCACGACAGCCAGATCGCGCGGCCCGGCGATTTCTTCACCACCTACATGGGCGAGGACCCGGTGCTGGTCGTGCGCGACACTTCCGGCGCGGTGCATGCCTTTCTCAACGTCTGCCGCCACCGCGGCAACCGCTTGTGCCGCGCCGATGACGGCAACGCCGCCAGCTTCACCTGCGCCTATCACGGCTGGACCTACGGCAATGACGGGCGGCTCATCGGCGTGCCCTATCTGAAGGAGGCCTATCACGGCGAACTCGACCGCGAGCGCTGGGGCCTCCAGCCGGTCGCCCAGCTCGATAATTACAAGGGGCTGTGGTTCGCGACCTTCGACCCCGCGGCGCCATCCTTGCGCGACTATCTCGGCGAGATGGCGTGGTATCTCGATACGTTCATCGACCGGCGCGAGGGCGGCATCGAAATCCTGGCGACGCATAAATGGGTCATGCCGTGCAACTGGAAGTTCCCGGCCGAGAATTTCGGCGGCGACGCCTATCACGTGTCGTGGAGCCATCTGTCGGCGATGACGACCGGGTTCAGCGTCGGGTCCACCGCAACCCCGAAAGGCGGCAACCGCATGGTGTCGCCGGGCAACGGGCATGTCTTGATCTGCATCGGTCCGGACAGTTACGGCGATGCGCCGATGCCCGAGATCCAGGAATACGAGCGCGAAATCCGCCCCGAGGTCAACCGGCGGCTGGGCAAGCGGGCATCGCTGGTCAACCCGGTCGTCGGCACCGTCTTTCCGAATTTTTCGCTATTGCGCGGCACCTCGCGCACGTTCCGGGTGTGGCAGCCGCGCGGTCCCGGCAAAACCGAGGTGTGGTCGTACGTCTTTGCCGACAAGGCCGCGCCGCCCGAGGTCAAGAAGGCGTTCCGCCTCGCGGGCGTGCGCGGGTTCAGCCCCAGCGGCACCTTCGAGCAGGACGACATGGACAATTGGCAGCAATGCACCCAGACCTGCCGCGGCGTCGCGTCGCGCCGCATGCCGGTCAACAACCAGATGGGGATCGGGCGCGAGCGCTTCGACCCGGAAATCGGCGCCTGGGCCAGCGATTCCGGGTTCAGCGAAAGCAATCACCGGCAATTCTACCGGCGCTGGGCGGATGTCATGGCGGCGGGCAGCTGGGACGCGTTGCCGAACGGAGCCGCCCATGCGTAATGATGATGTACACCGCGAGATCGAGCAGTTCCTCTATCGCGAGGCGCGGCTGCTCGACGACCGGCATTTCCACGATTGGCTCGAATTGTTCACCGACGATGTCCACTATTTCATGGCGAGCCGCAGCAACCGTTATCCGCGGCGGAGCAAGGCGATCTCGATCCTCGATCCCGACCGTTATGTCGAAGATGATATCGGCCGGGAGGACGAACTGGCGATCCTCGACGAAACAAAGGAAAGCCTGACCGGCCGGGTGGCGCGGCTCGACACCGGCATGGCCTGGGCGGAAGACCCGCCGTCGCGCACCCGACACATGATCTCCAACATCGAGGTCGAGCCGGGCGACGGCGACGCCGAAGTCAAGGTCTATTCCAATTTCATCGTCTACCGCAGCCGGGCGGAGAGCGAAGAGGATTTCTATGTCGGCGCCCGGAAGGATCTACTGCGGCGCGTCGGGGGAGAATGGAAGATCGCCCGCCGCCATATGGTGCTCGACCAGAACGTGTTGTCGGCCAAGAATGTCAGCATGTTCTTCTGAGTCAGGTTGTCATTGCGAGGAGCAACGCGACGAAGCAATGACGAGCCGGTCGCAAAGTCATTGGAGGCACAGATGACCGAGATCAAGGGCTTGCACCACAACGCCTATCGCTGCCGCGATTCGGAGGAGACGCGGGTCTGGTACGAGGATTTCCTCGGCCTGCCGTTGGTCAGCGCCTTCGAGATCCGGGACGGCAAGGCGCTCCACACCTTCTTCCAGATGAAGGACGGCTCGTGCCTCGCCTTTTTCGAGGCGCCCGATAGGCCGTTCGACTTCAAGCGCCAGGACGATCTCGACCTGCACATCGCCCTGGGCGTCGAGAATGACGTGTTCGAGCGCATGCTGGCGAAGGGCAAGGCTGAGGGCATCGAGGTGCGCGGGCCGGTCGATCACGGCTTTTGCCGCTCCATTTATTTCCGCGACCCTAACGGCTACGTCGTCGAACTGACCGCCGACACCGGCGTCCACCAGGAAATTATGGACCCCGCCCAATCGAAGCCGCACGAATCGCTCGCCCGCTGGCAGGCGGCGAAGCCGAGTTAATCCACAAACAAGAACCGCTTCCCGGCGCAAGCCGGGACCCACTCGTCAGCTTGGAAGATGCTGAGCGGTGGATCCCGGCTTTTGCCGGGAACCATCATATTACGGAGAACACCGATGCCCGAACTCCCCCGCCTCAACCCGGCGATCCGCGCGCTCGACAGCGGCAAGCCGGCCTTTGTCACGTTCTCGCCCGCGGAGATCGGCGCCGCGCAAGCGGCGGGCGCCGCCGCCTATGACGCCGTCGTCTTCGAGATGGAGCACAACCCCTACGACATCAAAACCCTGCGCGACTGCATGCAGTACATGCTCGACCGCGCCCAGATCGTCAAATCGGGCAGCCTCGCGCCTGCCGTCGCGCCGATGGTGCGCATCCCGCCCAATGGCGGCGAGTTGAACCAGTTCATTGCGAAGCAAGTGCTCGACATCGGCGTCTACGGCATCGTGTGGCCGCATGTCTCGACCGTCGAGGAGGCGAGGAACGCCGTGCAGGCCTGCCGCTATCCGCGGCCGCGCGAAGCCAAATACTACGAGCCGGCCGGCATGCGCGGCGACGCGCCGGCGACCGCGGCGCGCTATTGGGGCATCGACCAGCAGACCTATTACAAGCGCGCCGACACCTGGCCCTTGAACCCCGAGGGCGAAGTCCTCGTCGTCATCATGTGCGAAGAGAAGCGCGCGATCCGCAACCTGCCGCAGATGCTGAAGGAGGTGCCGGGGATCGGCGTCGTCCTCATCGGCGAGGGGGATCTCTCGCAGGACATGGGCTACCCGCGGCAATACGACCACCCCGAAGTCGCCGCCGCGATCGACGACATCTTGGCGATCTGCAAAGACGCCGGCGTGCCCTGCGGTCACCCGCATGTCGACAGCAACAATGTCGAAAAGCTCGTGGAAAAGGGCTTCCGCTGGCTGATGGCCGCCGCCGGCCGCTCCTACGCCGCGCTCGACAAGGGCCTGAAGGCAAGCGGCCGGAAATAGGCCGCAGCGCCGGCAGCGCCCGGCGCGTCAACACCTGCTGGGCGCCGCGCCGGGTCTTGCCAGTTTTTTGCGGACGCGGTGTAG
>DATLTH010000576.1:0-3759 GCA_035533695.1 Allostellaceae bacterium
TTCGCCTTCAATTCGGCGACGACCGCGTCGATGTTGCTGACCTTGAGGCCCATGTGATCGAGCCCGACATAGCTGCCCTCGGGTTTCTGCGAGAGCGCGGCGTCCGAAGGCACCTGGGCGATGAAAAACATCACGCCGCCGAGGTTCATGTCGGTGCGCGCCAGGCCGTTCGACATCACCGATTTGATGATCCGTGCGCCGAACATGCGCTCATAATAGGCGGCGGTCGCGTCCGGGTCCGGGCTGCGCAGATGGACGTGGTCGTAGGCAAACTCGGCCATGACGATCTCCCGATCAGGCGTATTCTCCCGTCCATCGTGTCATTGCGAGCCGAGCGACGCAATCTCGTCGATCGCAAAGACAAGCTGCGCGGGATTGCTTCGGCGCGCTGCGCCTTGCAATGACGATGGCGGGAATTGGGGGGGAATTTGGGAGGGTATGACAATGCGTTTCGGCCTGGCGCCGCTCGATTATGACCCGGGCCAGATCGATCTGTGGGACGAGGAAATCATCCGGCATTTCCGCTAAGGGAGGCATTGATGGACCGCAGTACCGACCGCATTCTGGTGACGCATGCCGGCTCGTTGCCGCGCCCTGCCGATCTGCGCGCGATGGTCGTCGCTCGGACGGCGGGCCAGCCCTACGACCAGAGGGCGCTCGACGCGCTTCTGCCGCCGGCGGTGGCGGAGGTGGTACATCGCCAGGCCGAATGCGGCGTCGACATCGTCAATGACGGCGAATTGTCGAAATTCAATTTCACCGACTATGTGCGCGAGCGCATTGCCGGCTACGAGGCGCGACCCAATACCGGCCGCCGCCGGCTCGACATGACGGCGCGCGACGTGCGCAAGTTCCCCGCCTATTTCGACGCGGTGCCGCGCGCCCGCGCCCTGGGGCCGCCGACGATGCCGGTCTGCGTCGCGCCCTTGCGCTACGTGGGTCAGGCCGACCTCAAGCGCGACATCGACAATTTCAGGGCGGCGCTCGCCGGCGTCGGCGTCGCCGGCGCCTATCTGCCGGCCAACACGCCGGGCACGATCGAGCACTGGATCGGCAACGAATATTACCAAAGCGACGAGGAATTCCTCTTTGCGATCGCCGAGGCGATGCGCGAGGAATACCAGGCGATCGTCGATGCCGGCTTTCTGTTGCAGATCGACGACCCGGACCTGCCGGACGGCTGGGCCTGCCTGCCCGACATCAGCCTCGCCGACTATCGCAAATACGCCACCGTGCGGGTCGATGCGTTGAACCACGCGCTGCGCGACATCCCGCGCGAAAAGGTGCGGCTGCATGTCTGCTGGGGCAGCTTCCACGGGCCGCACCATGACGACATTCCCTTGCGGGACATCATCGACCTGATCTTCCGGGTCAACGCCGGCAGCTATTCGATCGAGGCCTCCAACCCGTGCCACGAGCACGAATGGCAGGTTTTCGAGACCATAAAGCCGCCGGAGGGGGCGAGCCTCATTCCCGGCGTCGTCGGCCATTGCACCGATTTTATCGAGCACCCCGATCTGGTGGCCGAGCGGCTGGTGCGCTATGCAAGCCTGGTCGGCCGCGAGAACGTATTGGCCGGCACCGATTGCGGCCTCGGCACCCGGGTCGGCCACGAATCGATCTGCTGGGCCAAACTCGAAGCCCTGGCCGAAGGCGCCCGCCGCGCCACAAAGATCCTGTGGGGCCGGGCATGAATAATGCCGCCTGCCCCCCAAAGGCGACACAAGAAGGCGACACAAGAAGGCGACGGGGCTTGCCGGCTCCCGGGTGGAAGCCTAGTTTGATCACATGAACTACCGAGACAGGATTGCCATCGATCCCGCGATCCGCTTCGGCAAGCCGTGCGTGCGCGGCACCCGCATTACGGTCGGCGATGTGCTCTCGTACCTGGCGTCCGGCATGCGCGAGGAAGAGATCGTGGCGGACTTTCCGCAACTGACCGGCGACGATATCCGCGCTTGTTTGGCGCACGCCGCCGAACGAGAGCGCCGCGTGGTGAGTGTTCCGGCTGACTGAGCCGCTTCCCCGGTTGCTGTTCGACGAAAACCTCGCGGCGCGGCCGACCGCGGCCCTCCGAAGCGGCGCCGCAGCGATATCGTTGCGTTGGCGGCGCACGCGGAAGCCACGTTTCTCGCACTGGCGCGACGACTGCAATCCGCTGAGCGGGGAGCTTGGCATGAAGATCAAATCGGTACGGGCATATTGGGTCCACATCCCGATCCCGCCGGATGGCATGATCGCGGTGCCCGACCGTCCAGGGCTCGGCATCACGGTGCGCACGGATTTCCTCGCCAAGTACACGGTGGTTTGAAATGCCAATGATCAAGAGACCGCCCCGAACACCGGCAAAGACCCAATCGGGCGGCGCCGTCCCGCTGACGATCTCCGATCTCGATCGCATCACGTTTGAACCCGGCAAGATGGGAGGGCGCGCCTGCATCCGCGGCCAGCGGGTGACCGTCGGGTTGGTCGTGGCGCTAGTGGCTGAGGGGCTGGCCTGGGACGACATCCTTAGCGACTACCCCTATCTTGAAAGGGAGGATATCCGCCAGGCGCTCGCCTACGCCGCTTGGCTGGCGCGCGAGGAGGTCGTTCCGGCTTGATGCGTGCAGATGCGCTTCTTGCTCGACATGAACCTGCCGCCGGCCATCGCGGAATGGTTGCGACAGCAGGGTCACGACGCCATTCATGTGGCAGACGCAGGATGCGGCGCCTTGCCGGATCGGGCGATTGTGCAGGCCGGATCAGCGTTGGAAGCTGGTGCGCTCGTCTTGGTTGAGGACGCTCGACTCCGCATCAGACATCAGTTGGGGCATAGCGAATGTTGAAGGCGCTGTTTCTCGGCAATGTCGCGGCCGACACCTACGAGGGCATCAAGGACGAGCTGCCGCCGGGCCTGGAGAGCGTGGTCGTCGCCGATCCGCAGCAACTGGCGAGCACGCCGGCGGCCGCTGCGGATGCCGACATCCTGATCAGCAACCATTGGCATGCCGCCTACCCGGCGGCACCGCGCGTCAGGCTGGTGCAGTCGGTTGCGACCGGGGTCGAATTGTTCGATCTCGCTGTGCTGCCGAAGGGCGCGGCGGTGTGCAACGCGTTCGGCCACGAAACCGCGATCGCCGAATACATCATCATGGTGTGGCTGGCCTTGCACCATCGGCTGATGGCGATTTCCGGCGAGTTCCGCGCGCGCGGCTCGTGGCGATCGAGCTGGGTCGAGAGCGGCGTGCCGCACGGCGAAGTTCGCGGCTCGACGCTCGGCATCGTCGGTTATGGCAGGGTCGGTCGCGAAGTGGCGCGGCGGGCGGCGCCGTTCGGCGTGCACATCCTCGCCGCCAACCGCACGCCGCGCGGGACGGACGCCGAAGTCGAGCGCGTCTACCCGCTCAGTGAGCTCGACGCCATGCTGCCGCTGTGCGACACGGTGGCGCTGTGCACCGCACTCGGCCCCGAGACGACCGGCCTCATTAGCGCGCGCCGCCTCGCGCTGATGAAACCGACCGCGTTCATCGTCAATATCGCGCGCGGCCAGGTGATCGACGAGGACGCGCTTTACGCGGCCTTGCGCGACAACAAGATCGGCGGCGCCGCGCTCGACGTGTGGTGGCAGTACCCGAACGCCGCCGAACCCAACCGGCGCGGGTCGCGCCATCCGTTCCACGAATTGCCTTGTGTCATCGTCACGCCGCATAATTCGGGCTGGACCCAGGGCATGGTGCGGCGCCGCTGGGACGAGATCGCCGACAACATCAACCGCTT
>DATLTH010000577.1:0-5200 GCA_035533695.1 Allostellaceae bacterium
AAGAGGGCGGTGAAACCGATGGGCGGATCGGCCGCTTCCCACAGGAAATAGCCGAACGAACCGGGGCACGGGTTGACCTCGTTGAGCCAGGTGTCGCCGGTCGCCGCATTGCAGTAGAAGTCGATGCGCGGCGCGCCATAGCCGTCCGCCGCTTCGAACGCCGCCACCGCCCAGCGCCGCAGATCGGCCGCCAGCCCATCGGGCAGCGACGGGTTGATGTCGCGGGTCAGGGACAGCATGCCCTGGCTGTCTGCCCCATCGCCCTTGGTGCCCTTACCGTTGTTGCCCGACAGGTATTTCTGGCGGAAATCCAGGAGCTCTTCGGCGCGCTTCGGCCGCTCGATCGCCGACGTCCTGATCGTGCCGCCGCGGCGCATGACCGCGAGGTTGTATTCGACGAGGTTGGGGACGAAGGGCTCGATCAATGCCTGGGTGTCGAGGCGGAAGATCATCGGCAATAAGGCGCGCACCTCCTCGGCATTGTCGGCCTTGCCGACGCCGATGCTGCTGCCGAGATGCGAGGGCTTGACGACGCAGGGGAAGCCGATGTCGGACAACAAATCGGCGAGCGCAGCCGCGGACGGCAGCCCCCCCGTGGTCCGCGGCACGACCGCGCCCGGCAGGAGCGGGATGTCGAGGCCGGCGAGGAGGCGCTTCGTCGCCGCCTTGTCCATGAACACCGAGGACGCGAGCGTGCGCATCCCGGTGTAGGGCACATTGGCAACCTCGAACAGGCCCTGCATCTGGCCGTCCTCGCCACCCAGCCCATGAAACGCCAGCACCGCGACATCGAATTCGCTCGCCGCGCGCCGGCCGAACAGCCCGCTGCGCTTCGGTACGAGAATGCCGCGGCCGGGCCTGCCGAGCGACAGGCCCACTTCGGTCAATTCGCCCTGGAGCCGCGCGTCCGGCAGGTAGTTGCGGCGCTCCGCCAAGGCGTCGCCGACGAACCACTGGCCGCGCGGGTTGATATAGACCGGGAAGGGAACAAAGCGCTGCTGGTCGATCGCCTTCAGCGCCTGCAACCCGGTGATCACGCTGACATCGTGTTCGGGCGACCGCCCGCCGAGAAAAACCGCGACGCGGGTTTCGTTTCCGCTCGGCATCCTGTACCCCAATGGTGAACCAGCCATCCCGGTCACCGCCTTGTTCAGAAGCTACCCTCCGCCGCGCGCCCGGCACAATCGCCCCGGCAATCGCCCCGGCAATCGCAACGGTGCCGGGCCGTGAAGCAAGAGACGATTGTCGCCGGCGGCGCCGCCGTCGCGCTGTTCCGCGTCGACCGCGATTCGCCGGAAGCCGCCCCGACGCTGATCTGGGCGCATGGCTGGGGTCAGACGCATCAGGCGCTGCTGCCGCTCGCGATGGCGATGCGCCATTCCGCCAACTCGATCCTGCTCGATCTGCCCGGCTTTGGGGAGTCGCCCCTGCCGCCCGGCCCCTGGGGCACCGACGATTATGCCGACGCGCTGGCGCAATTTATCGCGGAATTGCCGCCGGGGCGGCGGATCTGGATCGCGCATTCGTTCGGCGGCCGGGTCGGCATTCAGCTCGCCGCGCGCCATCCGGCATTGCTCGACGGGCTTTTCCTGATCGCCGCCGCCGGCCTGAAGCCGCGACATCCGCCCGCGGCGCGGGCGCGGATCGCCGCGCGCCGCTGGGCGTTCCGGCTGGCCCGGCATTTCACCCCGGAGGGGCCGGCACGCGACCGCCTGCGCCAGCATTTCGGCAGCGCCGACTATCGCCAGGCCGGCCCGTTGCGGCCGATCCTGGCCCGGGCAACGAGCGAGGATCTGAGCGCGGCGGCGCGTGCGGTGCGGGTTCCGACCGTACTGGTCTACGGCGACCGGGACCGCGAAACGCCGCCGGAAATCGGCCAGCGCTTCAATGCGCTGATCCCGCAGTCGCGGCTTGTCGTCTTGCGCGGCTTCGACCATTGGACTGTGCTGACCGAGGGGCATCATCAGATCATCCAGATTCTCGGTGAATTCATGGAGCAATTGGGGTGAGCTGGCTCCTGTCGCTGATCGGCGTTGCCGGCTTCGTCGTCTTCGCGGCGCGCCGGCTGTTTGTCTACCTGCATCTGTTTCAGCAGGAGGAATACGACGGTCGGCGCTTTCTCGCCTGGCTGGTTTCCGGCCGCGCCTGGGACCGCCGGCTGTCGTGGGCGCTGCTGGCGATCTTCGCGGTGCAGATGCTGCCGCACGCCAGGGCGGTGCCGGCGGTTTTCGCGGTATTGGCCGGCGTCGCCTGCCTCGGCGCCGCGGCGTTCGAGCGCGACCCGCGCAAGACCGCAAAAAAGCCGCTCGCGATGACCCCGCGCGCCTGGCGCATCTACGGGGTTGCGCTGGCGCTGCTGGCCGCGATCGGCATCTTCGCAGTCGCGCCGAACAACTGGGTGCTGTGGTGGATCGTCGCGGTCCAGTTCGTCCCCTTCGCGCTGGTCGCCGCCAATCTGCTGCTGATGCCGCTGGAAGCGCGGGTGCAGCGCAGCTACTGGCAGGACGCGCGCATCACTCTGAACCGGGTCAACCCGATCGTGATCGCGGTCACCGGCTCCTACGGCAAAACCTCGGTCAAGCACATCCTCGGGCATGTGCTGGAAAATGCCGGGCCGACCCTGATCACCCCGGGCAGCGTCAACACGGCGATGGGCATCGCCCGCGTCATCCGCGAGCGCCTCCTGTCGCACCACCGCTATTTCGTCGTTGAGATGGGCGCCTACGGCATCGGCTCGATCCGCCGCCTGTGCGCGCTGACCCCGCCGCGCGTCGGCATCATCAGTGCGATCGGCAAGGCGCATTACGAGCGCTTCAAATCGTTGGATGCGGTGGCGCATGCCAAATTCGAGCTGGCCGAGGCGGTGCGCGACAATCACGGCAGGCTCGTCGTCGCAGCGGATGTGCTGCAATTCGCCTGGCCCCGGGAATTTGTCGCAACGCACCGCGACATGACATTGACCGTCGGGGCGGACGAGGGCGCCGACCTGACCATCGCCTCGTTGCGCCAGGAGCCGGACGGGCTGGTTGCCGAGATTCGCTGGCAGGGCCAGCCCTATGAGTTGCGCGCGCCGCTGTTCGGCCTGCATCAGGGCAGCAACCTCGCGCTTGCTTTCGCCGCCGCCTGCAGCCTGGGGCTGTTGCCCGAGGACATCGTCGCCAGCCTGAAAAGCGTGCCGCAGATCGCCCACCGCCTCGAGGTCAAGCGCCAGGGCAATGGCGCGATCGTGATCGACGACGCCTACAACTCGAACCCGGTCGGTTTTGCCTCGGCCTTGGCCTTGCTCGACACATTGCGGCGGCCGGACGGGCGCCGCATTCTGGTGACGCCGGGCATGGCGGAACTGGGCCAGGAGCACAGGGCCGAGCACGCGCGGATCGGCCGGCTCGCGGCGGATCATGTCGATGCGCTGATCGCCGTCGTGCCGTCCCGCGTGAAGCCGCTCGTCGATGCGTTTCGCGCGGCGGCGCCGCAGCGCGAAATCGTCTCGTGCGCGACCTTCTCCGAAGCGCAAACCTGGCTCGACCGTAATCTCGGCCGGCGCGATGTCGTGCTGATCGAGAACGACCTGCCCGACATCCTCGAAGGGCAGTTGCGGCTATGAGGCGGCGGCGCGCATCCGCTGCCAGTCGACCTTCTCGCCGAGCTTCAGCCGGGTTCCGGCTTCGGGCATCGGATACTTCAGCCCCGTCGCGCAGTTGAACAATACGGCGCGCTCGCCGGGCCGCACCCGCCCATCGGCCGCCGCCTGTTTGTAGGCCGCATAGGTCGCCGCGCCCTCGGGGCAGAGCAGGAGCCCCTCCTCGGCCGCGACCTCGCGCCAGGCCCGCATGATCGCGTCGTCATCGACGGCGATCGCGAAACCGCCCGATTCGCGCACCGCCCGCAGGATCAGGAAATCGCCGACCGCCTGCGGGACCCGGATGCCGGCGGCGAAGGTGTGCGAATCCGGCCAGCGCGGCGCGTGCTCGACCCCGTCTTCCCAGGCCTTGACCATCGGCGCGCAGCCCGTTGCCTGCACCACCACCATGCGCGGGCGCTTCGTGCCGATCCAGCCGAGCGCCTCCATCTCGGCGAACGCCTTCCACATGCCGATGATGCCGGTGCCGCCGCCGGTCGGATAGAAGATCACATCGGGCAGTTCCCAGCCGAGCTGCTCGGCCAGTTCCAATCCCATCGTCTTCTTGCCCTCGATGCGGTAGGGCTCGCGCAGGGTCGAGCAATTGAACCAGCCGACCTCCTTTTCGCCCTCGGCAACGAGCCGGCCGCAATCGTCGATGAGGCCGTCGACGAGGAACACCTGCGCGCCCTGCATCGCGATCTCGCGGACATTCACCTCGGGCGTGTCGTCGGGGACAAACACGGTCGCTGTCATGCCGGCGCGCGCGCAATAGGCCGCCATTGCCGCGCCGGCATTGCCGTTTGACGGCATCGCCATGGTCGCGACGCCAAGCTCCTTCGCCATCGACACCGCGAGCGCCAGACCGCGCGCCTTGAACGAACCGGTCGGCAACCGTCCCTCGTCCTTGACCAGCAGCTCGCCGCCGCCTTGCGCCAACAGCGGCAGCGAAATGAGCGGCGTCACCACTTCGCCGAGCGCGACGACATTCTCCGGACGCCGCACCGGCAGGAGTTCGCGGTAGCGCCACAGCGTCTGCGGCCGGCTCGCCAGTGCTTCGCGCGGCAGGGCGTGGCGGACGCCGGCCAAATCGTAGCGCACGAGGAGCGGGCGGCCGGCACGCGACAGGCCGTGCAACGTGTCGGCGGGATAATGCTCGCCGGTCAGGCCGCATTCGAGATGGCTGACGAAGGTCGGCAACGCGCCGCCATTCCAGTCGTATTCGGGCAATCATTCCTCCTGTCGCCGCGCGCACCGGGTCCGCCCCGGGTTATAGCACCTGCCCCGCGGCTCGTGGTTAACGACGCATACACCGAAATCCGCGCACTCTGGGCGGGCGGCGCAACGATGGATCGGGCGAGACGAGGTGGCTGGGGATCACGCGGCGATCGGAGACGGCATACCGACGGTCGACCGGCACTGGCTCAACGAGGAGCGGGTCCGGGTCTACTCCTGGATGATTGTCGTCATGTTCGGCATCGGCGCAGCAATCTGGACTGCACTGTCGCTGCCCGATCTGGTCGATCCGCGCGGCAAGCCGGTCGGGTATGATTTCATCGCCTTCTGGAGCGCCGCCCGGCT
>DATLTH010000578.1:0-2266 GCA_035533695.1 Allostellaceae bacterium
CCTTGTCGGAGGCAAGCGACGGCGCAGCTTCGGGGTGCGGCACGGTATTCGGCGTCATTCTCGGCACCGGGGTCGGCGGCGGCATCGTGATCGGCGGCCATCTGCTGGTCGGCATCAACGCGATCGCCGGCGAATGGGGGCACAATCCGCTGCCGGCGCCGCGTCCCGACGAATTGCCCGGGCCGGCCTGCTATTGCGGCCGAAGCGGCTGCATCGAGACGTTTCTGTCGGGGCCGGGGCTGGCCGCCGATCACCGGCATCGCACCGGGCAGGAGCTCGCCGGACCGCAGATCGCCGCCGATGCCGCGGCGGGGGACCGGGACAGCCGGATGACGCTCGACCGCTACGCCGACCGGCTCGCTCGCGCCCTTGCCGGCGTCATCAACCTCATTGATCCCGATGCCATCGTCCTCGGCGGCGGCCTGTCGTCGCTGGAATTTCTCTACGATGAAGTGCCGCGCCGCTGGGGCCGCTACATCTTTTCGGATACCGTCTTGACGCGGCTGCTGCCGCCGCGCCACGGCGATGCCAGCGGGGTGCGCGGCGCGGCCTGGCTGTGGCCGCCGGAGCCTGCCGGTTGACCGCCATCCTGTGTCGCGACTGCACCGCGCTGACAACCGGGCCGGCATTGCCCGAGCGCTGCGCCGCTTGCGGCTCGCCCCGCCTCCTCGCGCATGACGAACTGGCCGACCTGGCGATCGCCCACCTCGATTGCGACGCCTTCTACGCGACGGTCGAAAAGCGCGACCGGCCGGATTTGTCCGAGCAGCCGGTCATTGTCGGCGGCGGCGGGCGCGGCGTCGTCTTGGCCTGCTGCTACGTCGCGCGGCTCTACGGCGTGCGCTCGGCGATGCCGATGTTCCGGGCGCTGGCGCTCTGCCCCGATGCCGTGGTGATCCGCCCGGACATGGCGAAATACCGCGAGGTCGGGCGCGCGGTGCGAACCGAGATGCGGCATCTGACGCCGCTCGTCGAGCCCTTGTCGATCGACGAGGCGTTTCTCGATCTGACCGGCACGCAGGCGGTGCACAGAGCCGCGCCCGGGCAACTCCTGGCGGCGCTCGCCCGCCGCATCGAGGCTCGGCTCGGCATCACCATATCGGTCGGTCTCAGCTACAACAAGTTTCTCGCGAAACTCGCTTCCGATCTCGACAAGCCGCGCGGATTTGCGGTGATCGGCCGGGCCGAGGCGGTGTCGTTCCTCGCCGACAAGCCGGTCGGCTGGCTGTGGGGCGTCGGCGCCGCGATGCAGCACCGGCTCGCCGCCGACGGCATCATGCGGATCGGCCAGCTATCCGCGCTCGACCCGCGCGAGTTGGCGCGGCGCTACGGCCGGCTCGGCGGGCGCCTGGCGCAACTGGCGCGCGGCGAGGACGATCGCCGCATCGATCCCGAGGGGCGGGCGCGGTCGATCTCGGCCGAGACGACCTTCGCACGCGATGAGGCCGACGCCGACGCGCTGGCCCGCGCGCTGTGGCCGTTATGCGAGACGGTCGCGGCGCGGCTCAAGCAAAATGCGCTGGCCGCCGGCAGCGTGACCCTGAAGCTCAAGACGGCCGATTTCCGCCTGCGCACCCGCTCGCGCCACCTCGCCGACCCGACCCAGCTTGCCGACAGCCTGTTCCGCACCGCGCGCCAGCTGCTCGCCGGCGAAGCCGACGGCAGCACCAGATTTCGCCTGATCGGCGTCGGCGCGGACGGGCTGGTCGCCGGCGAGCGCGCCGATCTGCCGACCCTGTTCGACGACGCGGAGGGGCGGCCGCGTCAACTCGCCCAGGCGATCGACGACATCCGCCGCCGCCACGGCGACAGGGCGGTGCGGCGCGGCCGGTCGTTGGGCCGGGCGTTGGGCCGGGCGTTGCCCGACGATTGACCGGCGAGCCGCCGCTCAGCCCCTTTCCTTCGCCCGCTCGCGCAAGACGAGGCCGGTCTCGATGGAGGGACAGCGTGAGCGGGGAGCGGGTCGAACGCAGGCTCGCCGCCATTCTCGCGGCCGATGTCGCCGGCTACAGCCGGCTGATGGGGCTGCACGAGGCCGGGACCCTGGCGCGGCTCAACGCGCTGCGCCTTGGGCCGGTCGCAGCGCATGCCGTCTCTGTCCGGCTGGCGATGGGCGAAGCCAGATGAGTACACCCCCCGAGCTCCCGCGGAAGCGTCACACAAGCTGCACCGGGCCGGGGTATTGGGCGACCAGCGGGTCGCTGGTCAACAGCGTGATGCCTTCGACGACGCTCTGGGCGACCAGCATGCGGTCGAACGGATCCCG
>DATLTH010000579.1:0-15771 GCA_035533695.1 Allostellaceae bacterium
TCGCTCCCTACCCGAAAGAGCTCGAAAGCGCGGAGCGGCTGCGCGACGGCACCCTGATCGGCTTGCGGCCGATCCAGCCGGAAGACGAGCCGCTATTGCACGACCTCGCCGCACACATGACGCCGGATGATCTGCGGCTGCGTTTCTTTGCGCCGGTGCGTGGCATCTCGCACGAGCTGGCGGCGCGGTTGACCCAGATCGATTACGACCGCGAGATCGCGCTGATCGCGCAGCAGGCCGGCATCGTGCTCGGCATCGCGCGCTATTTTGCCGACCCCGACCGGCTCTCCGCCGAATATGCCGTGGCTGTGCGCAGCGACTGGAAGGGCCGCGGCGTCGGATACGCATTGATGACCCGGCTGATCGCCGTGGCGCGGCAGAAGGGCGTCGGCGAACTGGTCGGCGAGGTCATGCGCGAGAACCGGCCGATGCTGGCGATGTGCCGGGAACTCGGCTTTACGGTGGCGCCCGACCCCGCCGATGCGAGCATCGTCCAGGTCAAGAAGCTGCTCGGCTGACGCCGGTGTCGCCGCGCTTCAGCGGACCAGCGCGCCGGTCATGTCGGCGTGGAACGCCGCGAGGTCTTCCGGGCCGAAGAAATTGATGTCGCCCGGCGTTGCGAGACCGACCGAAGCGGCGTAGGCGGCAAGCCGGATGGCGAGGTCGAGATCGCCGTCGATGAGGCCATGAATAAGGCCACCGACAAACGAATCGCCGGCGCCGATGCGATCGACAAGCTCGACCGTGTAGCGCGGCGCATAGCGGACCCTGCCCGATGCCCAGAGCAGATCGCCCGGCTCTGATCCCGGCGGGCGGGTCAGTGCGACGAGCGGCATGCCATAGCGTGCGGCGATCGCTGCGGCGAGCGCTTCGGCCTCCTCCTCGAAACCGAGAACGGCGCGCGCGTCGCGCTCGGCGACGACGAGCAATTCGAGGTGCGGCGCCACCGCCTCAAGCATCGCGCGCGCCTCGGCGGTGCTTTGCAGCGTCGCGCGATAGTTCAGATCGTAGGAGACTTTCTTGCCGGCGAGGGCGCCCAGCTGGGCGACATGCGCGACCAAGGCGCGGCAGCTCGGCCCCAAGGCCGGGGTGATCCCCGACAGGTGAACGCGCCCGCTGGAAGCGATCAGCGCTTCCCACGGAGCGTCTTCGAAACCGAGCTCCGACGCAGCGGAATGCTTGCGGTCGTACATCACCCTTGCATTGCGCGGCGCCGGCCCGGCCTCGAAAAACATCAACCCGAGCCGCGCGCCCTCGATCCAGCGCACAAAGCGCGTGTCGACCCCGTGGCGCCGCGCTTCGCCCTCGACGATGCGCCCGAGCGGCCCCTCGGGCAATCGCGACACCCACGCGGTGCGGCGGCCGAGCCGGGCCAGCAGGCAGGCGACGTTGAGTTCGCTGCCGCCGATGCCGACCTCGAATGTCCGGGCCTGGTCGAGCCGCTGCATGCCGGGCGGCGACAGACGCAGCAGGGTTTCGCCCAGCGTCAGGAAATCGTACGCCGGGATCGCCGATGCCGGATCGGTCATCGCCGGGCGTTGCCGGCTCGACGCCGTCACCCGCGCGGACCGCCGGCGACGTAGATCACCTGGCCCGAGATGAACGAGGCTTCATCGCTGCACAGAAATGCGACCAGGTTGGCGATGTCGCGCGGCACCCCGGCGCGGCGCACCGGGATCTCGCGGGCGCGCTCCTCCTTCCATTCCTCGGGGTCGCGGCCGAGCCGGATCGCGACGGCCCGCGTCATCTCGGTATCGATAAAGCCGGGGGCGATGGCATTGGCGGTGATGCCGTAGCGGCCGAGTTCGATCGCGAGCGTCTTCGCCATGCCCTGCAACCCGGCCTTGGCGGTCGAGTAGTTGGTCTGGCCGCGATTGCCGAGCGCGGAGACCGAGGACAGGTTGACGATGCGTCCCCAGTTGCGCTTGACCATCTCGCGCTGGGCGGCGCGCGAGCACAGGAAGGCGCCCTTCAGGTGCACCGCCATCACCGCTTCCCAATCGTCGTCGGTCATCTTATGGATCAGATTGTCGCGGGTGATCCCGGCATTGTTGACGAGGATGTCGAGCGAACCCAACCGCTCGGCGATCTCGCTCACGGTAGCCTCGACCTCGGCCGCCACCGCGACGTTCATCTTGAGACCAATCGCCTTGACGCCCTGCCGGGCTGCGATGCGCGCCGCGGCGGCCTCCGCACCGGCCCCGTCGAGATCGGCGATCGCGATGTCGGCGCCGTCCTCGGCGAGGCGTTCGGCGGTCGCCTCGCCGATGCCGCGCGCCCCGCCGGTCACCAGAGCGACGCGGCCTTCCAAGCGTCCTGTCATGCTGCCGTTCTCCCACGAATTCCAGAGTTTCAGCTGGTAAGAGCCGATCCAAGAAGAAGGGATTCATGCCGAATGGGTTGGTCGGGTCAAGCGACGCGGCATGATGCCGATCATGGCGCGGCGGAAGCGGGCCGACGAGCGGCGCGGTCAGCCCTCGGGTGCGGGCGCCCCGGCCGGCGCTGTCTCCCCGGGCGGCGCGGTGCCGAAAATCCGGCCGACCAATCCGCGGCCCCGCTAGGCCCAGGAAACCCGCGGCATGATCTTTTGCGGATCGATGCTCTCCCGGAACGGGATGATCGTCTCCAGCATCGCCGCCAGCACCTCGTCGGTCATGAGGTGCGGCTGGAGCCCCAGCTCCAGCAGCCCGGAATGCGCCGCATTATAGTAATGCTCCTCGCGCTCCTTGCGCGGATTGGGGATCGATTTGATCGCCACCGGCAATCCCATCGCCGCTCCGGTGCGCCGGACCCGCTCGGCCAGCTCATTGACGGAAAACTGCTCGGTGAACTGGTTAAACACCCGCAATTCTCCCGCGGCGGCCGGCTTCTCCGCGGCCAGGCGCACGCACTGCAGCGTATCCTTGAGGTTAAGATAGCCGCGCGTCTGCCCGCCCTTGCCGTAAACGGTCAACGGCACGCCGGCGACCGCCTGCACCAGAAACCGGTTAACAACAGTTCCGAAGATGTCGTCGTAATGAAAGTTCGGCAACAGCGGCAGGTTGCCCTCGCATTCCCAGGTCGATAATCCGTAAACCGGCCCTTGCATCAGGTCGGTCACCCGCAGACCGTGGGTGCGGACATAGAACCACAACAGGTCGGTATCGAGCACCTTGGTCGTGTGGTAAAGGCTGCCGGCCTGCCGGGGGAACAGAAACTTGTCCTTGCGGCCCTTATGCTCAATCTCAATCCAGCCTTCTTCGATATCAATGTTCGGCGTACCGTATTCGCCCATCGTGCCGAGCTTGACGATATGACAATCGGGTTTGTGGCGATGAATTACCCAGATCAGGTTGAACGTGACGCCGAGATTGTTGCGAAAGGTCAGCTGCGCTTCATGAAACCCTCGCATCGAATAGGGTGCCGACGGCTGTTCGGCATAATGGACCACCACATCGGGCAGAAAGCCGGCGAATAGCGGGTCGATAAACATCATGTCGGCGCAGTCGCCGATCGCGACCGAGATCTCGCTGCCGCGCGCGGCACCGAACAATTCGGCGCGCGTCTCCAGGTTGGGCGCCTCGAATAAGGGTTCCGACCGGGTGCTGCGGGCGACCGTGCGCCGCAAGTAATTGTCGACGACCATCACCTCGTGACCCGCCGCCGCGAAATGCATCGCCGTCGGCCACCCAAGGTAGCCATCGCCGCCGAGGATCATCACCCGCATCTTAACCCCACCCCGATCTACCGTCTTGTCCGGCCTTCGGCTTCACAACTGGCGCTCGCGAAAGCCAAGGTGCTGTTGACTGGAAACAGCTGCCTGCTTGCTTCTGTCGCTATTTCCGCCAGATAGTTTCGTCCTGCCGAAGCTTTCCTTGGCGATGATTGCACGCGCCTCGGGGGGCTTGTCAACGTAGCCGTTCTTGGTCTAGACATCGACGCCTCAGTTGGTCTGCAATGTTGGCAACCGGGGCCGGGCTTGGCGGCGCCGTCGCCAGCATCTGGGGGGGGGGTTGCAGGATGCTCAGAATCAACGGCCATGAACACTCCGATGCTTTTTATGAAGGCAAGCGGATCATCGTAACCGGGGCGGCCGGGACGGTCGGGTCCGAACTGGTGAATTGGCTGTTGCACACCCGGGCGGCCGAGGTTCGCGCTATTGACACCAACGAGAACGCGCTGTTCGTTCTTGCCGAATCGCTGCGCAACGAGCCGCGCTTCCACCCGTTCATCGGCGATGTGCGCAACCCCGGCAAACTGAACCACATGTTCAAGAACATGAATTACTGCATCCACACGGCGGCGCTGAAGCATGTCGGCTCGTCCGAACGCTCGCCGTTTGAAACGGTTCAGACCAATATCGTCGGTGTCCAGAACGTCATTCAGGCGGCGCTGGATAACGAGTTGGAACGGGTCTTGCTGACCAGTTCGGATAAGGCGGTCAATCCGACCAATGTGATGGGGACAACCAAGCTGATGGGCGAGCGCCTGATCACCGCGGCCAATGCCATGCTGGGTCTCGGATCGACCGCGGTGTTTGCCAGTGTCCGCTTTGGTAATGTTGCCGGGTCGGCGGGATCGGCAGTGCCATTGTTTTGCGAGCAGATTGCCAAAGGCGGCCCGGTTACCCTGACCGACGAGGCCATGACAAGATTTGTTATGACACTGCCGGAGGCGGTGCGGCTGGTGCTGAAGTCGCTGCGCATGGCGCATGGCGGCGAAGTCTTTGTCACCCGGATGCCGGTGATCCGCATTGTCGATCTTGTTCACCAGCTGATCGAACTCGTCGCGCCGCTGTACGGCCGCGATCCGGCGGCGATCGGGATCGCTTGCATCGGCCCTCGGCCCGGCGAGAAAATGTACGAAGAACTGACGACCGACGAGGAATTGCGGCGAACGCTGGAACTCGACGAACTCTACGCGGTGCTGCCGGCGTTCCGCAACATCTACGACCGGATCACCTATTCCTATCCGAATGCGCAACCGGCGAAAAAGGCCCATAACTCGGCGACCGAAGTGCCGGTCGGCCGCGCCTATCTGCGCGAATTCCTGCTCCAGCCCGGCGTTTTGCCGAGCCATCTGACCGACCTTCTGGGAGATGAGGCGGTGACCGGCCTGACGTCGGCGGTGGTGCCGCTCGCCTTGCGGCCGCTGCGTGACGGCGCGCCGACGGGCGCGCTGCCCAAAGCGCAACTCGCCTGATCCCTGACGCGGGCAGACAGTAACACTCAACAGCGCACCCGCAGCGCCTGCCGGAGCTTGCTCAGAGTGAATGACCAGTCCGACATTCAGCCGATCCAGTTCATCGATTTGAAGCAGCAGCGCGATCGCGTGCGGGACCGCGTAGAGGAGGGCTGGCAGCGGGTCGTCGATCACGGCCAATACATCATGGGGCCGGAGGTCGGCGAGCTCGAACGCCAGCTCGCCGAATACACCGGCGCCGCGCACGTCGTTTCCTGTTCGAACGGCACCGATGCGCTGTGGCTGCCATTGCTGGCGCTCAACGTCGGTCCAGGCGACGCCGTGTTCCTGCCGAGCTGGACGTTCACCGCTACCGCGGAAGTCGTCTGCCTGGTCGGTGCGACGCCGGTTTTTGTCGATGTCGACGGCGCTACGATGAACATGTCGCCGGCAAGCCTGGCGTCAGCCATTCGCCTTGTGCGCAACGAAGGCCAACTCAGGCCGCGGGCGGTCATCCCGGTCGATCTGTTCGGCCTGCCCGCCGATTACGAGGAGATCAACGCGATCGCGCGCGAGGCGGGCATGAAGGTGATGGCCGACGCCGCCCAGGCCTTCGGCGCCACGCAAGGGAACCGGCGGGTCGGCGTCTTGGCCGACGTGACGGCCACCAGCTTCTACCCCGCCAAACCGCTCGGCTGCTGGGGCGACGGCGGCGCCATCTTTACCGACGACGCCGAACTCGCCGAGGCGATGCGCTCGGTGCGCATTCACGGCCGCGGCGCCCACGGCAAATACGACAACACGCGCGTCGGCACCAACGCCCGGCTCGATACGTTACAGGCCGTCGTGCTGATCGAAAAACTCGCGATCTTCGACGACGAGCTCGCCGAGCGGCAGCGCGTGGCCGTGCGTTACGCCGACGGACTCGGGCGATCGGTCACACTGCCGAGCGTTCCACAAGGCAACGCGTCCTCGTGGGCGCTCTACACCATCCAGACCGATCGCCGGGCCGAGTTGCAGCAGGCGCTCCTCAGCCGCGGCATTCGCACCGAGATTTATTACCCGCGGCCATTGCATGAGCAACCGCCCTATCGCCACTATCCGGTGGCCCCGGGCGGTCTGCCCGAAACCGAACGCCTCAAGGACGAGGTGCTCAGCCTGCCGATGCATCCCTACCTGACGGCACAGCAATCCGATTATGTCTGCCGCGCGGTTCGCGCCGCTCTCGGCTGACATGCCGGATGATGGGGCCGCCGACAACCGGCTGCACCGGCGCCTATCCATATGCATCGTCGCCTGCAAGGACCTGTCGCTGAACACGCGGGCCATTCGCCAGGCCGGGGCGCTCGCCGAGGCCGGGCACCAGGTGACGATTGTCGCGTTCCGCACCCCCGACCCGAGGCTGGCCGCCGGCGGCGCAGTCGCGACCCTCATTGCCACCGGATGGCCGGGATTTCCGATCAGGCTGATGAGCGGGCTGTGGCTGCGGCGGTTCCTGCAGCGCAGCGACACCCGGAAACCGCGCAGCGCCGCAGCAGACGTGGCGGCGCTGCGCAGCCGCAACGGGCGGTTTGCGCGCCGGGTTGTCAACCGCCTCAAGAAAGATTCGTTTGATGTCGTTCAGGCGCATTTCGACAAGTCGCTGATCGCCGCCTCGGCGTTGGCGCGGCGCTGCGGCGCCCGTCTCGTCTTCGACGCGGTCGAGTTTCCGTTCGATGCCGAATTGCTGCCCGGCGGCGCGATCACGCGAATGGCCCGGCTTGCCGAGATCGATCGCGAGGCCGAAATCGCGCGGCAGGCGGACGGCTGGATTACGATCAACGACACGTTTGCCGACAGTGCGGTCATCCGCTTCGGCGTCGCGCGGCCTCTCGTGCTGCGCAACATTCCCGATCACGGCTACCGGCCCTCGGACGGCCGGCTGCGGCGCGATCTTGGCCTGCCGAACGACGCGTGCATCCTCTTGCACCTCAATACGATGCGGCGCGGCGAGGGAATGGAGACGGCGATCGAGGCGTTGGCGCATCTGCCCGCCGGGTTTCATCTCGTCGGCCTCGGACCGCTGCCGACGCGCGGTTTCGCGGCGACGATGCGGCAGCAGGCGGCCGAGCGCGGGGTCGCAGATCGCTTCCACATCGCGCCGATGCAGCCGCCGCATGCGCTGCCCGCCTATATCGCGGGGGCCGATATCGGCGTCATCGCGCGCCAGGGACAGACGCAAAACCTGCGGCTGAGCCTGCCCAATCGCCTGTTCCAGATGATCGCCGCCCGCCTGCCGATTGTCGCCACGCCGCTGCCGGAGATTTCCCGTGTGGTGCGGGAGTGGGAGGTCGGCCTGGTGGTTGGCGAATCGGATGCGGCCGGGATGGCGGCGGCGATTCGCCATATCAGCGAACCGGCAACGCTGGCGCGGTTCCGCGACGCCGCCGATCGCGCCGCCCGCTCGCTCACGTGGGAGCGGGAGAGCGCGTCCTATGTGAAATTCATCGAACGCCTGGGTATTCGGGCAACCGCCGGGTTCGACGCGCAACCCGGCTGCCTGGAGCGGGTGGCGGGCGAATGCTGAGCGCAGCGGACAGAGCGATGTTCGAGCAGTTCTATCGCGCCGGGCCGGATTTCGAATTGCAGCCGGGCGCGCAAGTTGGCCTCCGATACAAGGAGGGGTGCGGGCCGGCGATCTTCGGCGCGCGCGCGACGATCCGCTCCGGCACCGTGATCTATGGCGATGTGGTGACCGGCGATCACTTCCAAACGGGGCATCACGTTTTGGTTCGCGCCGATACCGTCATCGGCGACCACGTATCGCTCGGAACCAATACCGTCATCGACGGGCAGGTGCGGATCGGCAGTTTCGTCAAGATCGAGTCCAACTGCTACATCCCGACCCATTGCACGCTGGGCAATCGCGTCTTTTTCGGGCCCGGCGTGACCGTTCTCAACGATCGCTACCCGCTGCGGATGCGCGAAAAATATCGGCCGGAAGGGTGCGTCATCGAGGACAGTGTGACCGTCGGCGGCGGCGTCGTGCTGCTGCCGGGGGTGCGGATCGGCGAGGGTTCGTTTATTGCTGCCGGCGCGGTGGTGACGAAGACGGTGCCGCCGGGCCGCTTGGTCGTCGGCGTTCCCGGCCGTATCCGGCCGCTGCCGGAAGAGTTGCGCGAGCCGAATACGGCCTTGTCGTGGAAAGCCCATCTCCAGGAATAGGGAAACCGGTCGGGTGAAGATCGCGATCATCGGATGCGGACGGCAGGCCGCCAAACACATCGCCGGCCTGCGTAAATGCCAGGGCGTCGAGCTGGTTCTGGCCGATAAGGAGCCCGCGCTTGCCCAAGGGCTCGCCGAGCGGGAGGGGCTGGCCTGGGCCGCGACAGTCGATCAGGTCATCGCCGACCGGGATGTCGCGGCGGTGGCAATCTGCGTACCGACACCCGTCCACGCGCCGCTGATGCGCCAGGCGCTGGCAGCCGGGAAGGACTTTTTCTGCGAGAAGCCGCTGTGCGAAACGGTCGCGGAAGCCCGCGAACTGGTCGCGCTCACCGAGCAGGCGAAGCGGATCGGCATCGTCGGTTACGTCTATCGCCATGCGCCGGTATTCCAGAAGGTCGGGTCCATCCTGGGCGGCGCCCGCGAGAGTGGGACCAGCCCGGTGCTGGGCACGATCTCGGTGGCGATGATGCGCATCGGCGGGCGCGGTTCGGCCGCGCTGTGGAAGCACCGCCGCGCCGAAGGCGGCGGCGCGATCAACGAGATGCTGGTGCATATGATCGATCTGGCGGTGTGGTATTTCGGCCCGATCGAGCGGGCCGAATTGTTGATGGAAGATCTCTTCCGGCCGCAGCGCGCCATCGCCGGCCGGATGGAGAGCGTCGATGCCGAGGATTTCGTCCTCGCCCGATTCCGCACCGCGGCGGGCGTGCCGGTGGTGATCCAGGCCGATCTGTTGACGCCCTCTTTTACGCAATCGATCGAAATCGAGGGCGACAACGGAACCTTGATGGCGTCGATCCAATCCGAGATGCCGCAATTCGTCTTTGCGTTGCGGGCGGCGGGCGGGTATCCGGCCGGGCGAACCGAGTTGAACTGCGCCCAGGCCAATCTGTTCGACGCGCAAATGTCCGCCTTTGTCGCCACCGTTCGCGAGCGGCGACCCGGCGCCGACAGCACGCTCGCCGATTCGCTCGATGTGATGGGTGCCATCGAGACCCTCAGAGGCTCTAGAAGGAGTCCCGGCTGAGCTGCTTAAATCGCGCCCGGAACGGCAGAAGACAGAGGGGCGAGAAATGCGCACGTTGCTGTTGGGATTCGGGTTGGCGGCCGTTGCGGCGCCGGCGTTCGCCGCTGAAATGACGGTTGCCTCGCCCGACCTCAAGAACGGCGCCACGATGCCGATGGCGCAGGTCTGCGCCCGCTATGGCGGCGGCGACCACTCGCCGGCGTTGTCGTGGTCGGGCGAGCCCGCCGGCACCGAAAGCTTCGCGGTGACGATGTACGATCCCGACGCGCCGACCGGCAGCGGCTTCTGGCATTGGACCATGTTCAACATTCCGGCATCGGTCCACAGCCTGCCGGCGGGTGCCGGTGATGCCGGCGCGACGACGCTGCCGGCCGGCGCCGGCGAAGGGCGCAACGATGCCGGGGTCGCGCATTATTCTGGCGCATGTCCGCCGCCCGGCGACCCGCCGCACCATTACCAGATCACCGTGTTCGCGGTCAAAGTCGCTAAGCTGCCGCTCGACGCCGGGTCCTCAGGCGCGCGGGTCGGCTTCAACCTGCATTTCAACACGCTGGCCAAGGCGCAGCTCGTCGCGCCGTTCGCCAAGCCGAAATGAGCCGCGGCGGCGCGGCATTCAGCAGACGGGCGCCCACAGCACCTCCTCGATGTGGCCCGCCCCGGTCGCCAGCATGACGAGCCGGTCGAAGCCGAGGGCGATGCCGGCGCAATCCGGCAGTCCGTGATCGAGGGCTGCCAGGAAATCCTCGTCGAGGGGGTAGGTTTCGCCGTACAGCGCCTGTTTTCTCGCCTGGTCGGCGGCGAAGCGCCGGCGCTGCTCGGCCGGATCGGTCAATTCGCCGAACGCATTGCCGAGTTCGAGCCCGCAGGCGTAGAGCTCGAAGCGCTCGGCGAGGCGCGGGTCGTCGGGCTTGCGCCGCGACAATGCCGCCATCGCCAGCGGATAGTCATAGACGATGGTCGGCGCCCCGATCCCGAGATGCGGCTCGATGCGCTCGAGAAAAACGCGAAAAAACAGGCTCTCCCAATCGTCGCCCGGATGCGGCGCGATGCCGATAGAGGCTGCCGCGCGGGCGAGCAGGGCGGCGTCGGGCCGCTCCGGCTCGGGTACTGTCGCCAGCAGGTCGATGCCGGCATGGCGCTCGAAGGCCTGCGCGACGGTCAGGTATTGCCATTCCCCCTGCGCATCCGCGCTGCGTCCTTGCCAGCGTAGCGCTTCGGCGCCGGATGCCGCCTGGACGCAGCGCAGCAATGCTTCGCATTCGGCCATCAGCTCGCGATAGGAGATGCCCGCCCGGTACCATTCGAGCATCGCGAATTCGGGATGGTGCGTCGCGCTGCGCTCGCCGTCGCGATAGACATGCGCCAATTGCCAGATCCGCGGCAGTCCGCCGGCCACCAGCTTTTTCATCGCGAATTCCGGCGAGGTGTGGAGATAGCGCGGCCGGGCATTGCCGTCGCGCGGGTCGTGCAAGACTGTGGCAAAAGCCTTCAGATGCGGTTCGAGGCCCGGGCTGACCTGGAGCGCCGGGGTATCGACCTCGACATAGCCGGCGGCGGCAAAAAAATCGCGCACCGCGGCGAGGATGCGGCCGCGTGCGGCGAGCGTGCCGCGGCGTTCGGCGAGGCGGTCGGGCCGCCACCATGGTGCCGTCAACAACCCCTCCTATTCGCCAATTCTCGGCGCATTCCGCTTTGCGCGGTGTTCCCAAGCTGGTAGGAACCCCTCAAATCCCCATTTCTGGCGCGAGATTTGTCCAGCCATGAAGATTAACGCCATCGACCTCAAACCCGGCAATGTCCTCGAGCATCAGAGCAAGCTCTGGGTGGTGCTGAAGCGCGAACTGGTGCAGCCGGGCAAGGGCGGCGCCTTTGCCCAGATCGAAATCCGCGATTTGCGCAGCGGCAACAAGGCGACCGAGCGCTTCCGCACCCAGGAGACCGTCGAGCGCGTGCGCCTCGACGAAAAGGAGATGCAGTTCCTCTACATGGAGGGCGACCAGGCGACTTTCATGGACAGCGACACCTACGAGCAGGTGGCCGTGCTGCGCGACCTGATCGGCGATCCGGCCGACTTTCTGCAGGACGGGATGGTGTGCAAGATCATGCTGTACGAGGGCACGCCGCTGTCGGTGGAGATACCGCCGAGCGTCGTCATGCAGATCGTCGAGGCCGACCCGGTCGTGCGCGGCCAGACCGCATCGTCCTCCTATAAGCCCGGGCGCCTCGAAAACGGTCGCCGCGTCATGATCCCGCCGTTTATCGAGACCGGCACCCGCATCGTCGTCAACACCGCCGACGGCAGTTATGTCGAACGGGCAAGAGACTGAGTTCGGCTCGGCTGCCCGTACCGGAGTGATGCTGAAGTGGCGGTGCGCTCGCCGGTCATCAACGTCATGGCCAATGCCGCGCTAAAGGCGGCGCGGGGCCTCATTCGCGACTTCGGCGAGGTGGAGCAGCTGCAGGTTTCGATCAAGGGCCCGGGCGAGTTCGTCTCGACCGCCGATCTGCGCGCCGAACGCACGCTAAAGACCGAGTTGCTGCGGGCCCGCCCCGGCTACAGCATTCTGCTGGAGGAGAGCGGCCTGAGCGAGGGGAGCGACCCGCATTATCGCTGGATCGTCGACCCGCTCGACGGCACCACCAATTTTCTGCACGGGATTCCGCATTTCGCGATCTCGATCGCGCTCGAACGCGACGGCGAGGCTGTGGCCGGCCTCGTCTACGAGCCGACCCGCAACGAGATGTTCTGGGCCGAGAAGGGCGCCGGCGCCTATCTCAACGACCGGCGCCTCAGGGTGTCGGCGCGACGCCAGCTGGGCGAAGCACTGGTCGGCACCGGCATTCCGTTCGCCGGACGCGGCGACCACCCGTCCTACCTCGCGACGCTGGGCCGGGTCATGGCCGCAACCAGCGGCGTGCGGCGGCTCGGCGCGGCGGCGCTCGACCTCGCCTATGTCGCGGCCGGACGTTATGACGGGTTCTGGGAGTTCGGGCTGTTTCCCTGGGACATCGCCGCCGGGCTTTTGCTGGTGCGCGAGGCCGGCGGCTTTGTCAGCGATCTCGCCGGCGGGCAGACGATGATGTCGGGCGGCGACGTGCTCGCCGCCAACCAGCACCTCCACCTCCCGCTCGCCGCGCTGATCAGGGAGGCGCTGCGGGCGACCCGGTCCGCGACATAAAGCCGGGTCCGCCGAACCCCCGGCCCGACAGATTTCAGTGTCGCCTGCCAAAACCATCGGCTACCTTGACCCGCTGTCGGCAGCGTTACCGGCTGGTAAATCTTCGATGACAGATCGGCATGGCTGAGCGCGAAGCCGCTGAGGCACCGCCCAAGCGGCGCAGCGTACGTGGGCCGCACCGTTTCCTGGCGCGGATGGCGATCTTCATCGCCGCCGTCATTGCCCTTGCCGTGGTTCTCGGCCGGCCGCTCCTTCTCGCCTTCATGGGCAACCCGGCCGTCAACGGCCTGATCCTTGGCATTCTGCTTGCCGGGATCGTCTTTATTTTCCGCCAGGTCGTGCAGCTCGAACCGGCGACCGCGTGGATCGATCGCTTCCGCGAACGTCTGGCGAACCGCGAAATGACGGCGCCGCCCGGCCCGGCGCCGCGGCTGCTGGCACCGATGGCGCGCATGCTCGGCGGGCGGCAGACCAGCCGGGTCAGCCTGTCGGCAACCGCGCTGCGCACATTGCTCGACGGCATCGCGGCGCGGCTCGACGAAACCCGCGAAACCTCGCGCTACCTGATCGGCGTGCTGGTGTTTCTCGGGCTGCTCGGGACGTTCTACGGTCTGCTCGAGACGGTGCGCTCGGTCGGTGACGTGATCGGCACGCTCAATATCGGCGGCGGCGATCTCGCGCGCGCCTTCGCCAATCTGAAGAACGGGCTGGAAGCGCCGCTGCACGGCATGTCGACCGCGTTCAGCGCGTCGCTGTTCGGCCTCGCCGGCAGCCTGGTGCTCGGCTTTCTCGACCTGCAGGCCGGACAGGCGCAGAACCGCTTCTACAACGACCTCGAGGAGTGGCTGGCGACCTACACAAGGCTTTCCTCGGGAGCGTTCGGCGATACCGGCGACGGCACGATGCCGGCCTATCTGCATGCGCTGTTGGAGCAGACCGCGGACAGCCTCGAAAACCTCCAGCGCATCGTCGCGCGCAGCGAAGAAAGCCGGATCAGCACGAACACCACGCTGAGCGGCCTCACCGAGCGTCTCGGCGCTGTCGGCGAGCACATCAAGGCCGGGCAATCGCTGATCGTGAAGCTGGCCGAGGCCCAGACCGAGCTGAAGCCCTTGCTGGTCCACCTGGCGGCGATCGTCGAGAATTCGCTCGGCCAGGACGACGTATTGCGCACCCATCTGCGCAACATCGAAGCCTATCTGGCGCGGCTGACCGAGGACGTCGCCGAGGGCCGGGCGCAAAGCGTGCAGGAATTGCGCGGCGAGATCCGCCTCGTCGCCCGCACCATCGCCGCGCTGGCCGTGGAAGACAGCCGCTGATTGCCGCCAACGCCCGCCCGCGGCAAACGCCATGCCGCTAGCCAGCCGCCGCTCGCGGCGGCCCAGCATCGACATCTGGCCGGGCTTCGTCGACGCCCTGTCGCAGCTGTTGATGGTGATCATCTTCATCCTATTGGTGTTCACCGCCGGCCAGTTCTTCCTGGCGGGGGCGTTGTCGGGCCGCGACAAGGCGCTGAAGGAACTGCAGCAGCAGGTCAACCAGTTGACCGATCTGCTGGCCCTCGAGCGCAGCACCAACGCGGATCTGCGCACCGCCGCCGCCAGCCTCTCGGCCCAGCTCACCGCCGCCCAAGCGGAGCGCGACAGCCTGACGGTGAAAGCCAACGAGGCGACGGCGCGGGCCGAAAAGGCCGAGACGGCATTGACCGCCGAGCAGCAGGTCAGCGCGGCGTCGCAGGCGCAGGTCGAAACGCTGACCGCGTCGATCGCCGCGCTGCGCGAACAACTCGCGCAGCTCGCCGCGGCGCTCGACGTGTCGGAGGCCAAGGCCAAGGACCAGCAGACGCAGATCGCCGAACTCGGGCGGCGGCTCAATCTGGCGCTCGCCACCAAGGTGCAGGAACTGGCCCGCTATCGCTCGGAATTTTTCGGCAAGCTGCGCGAGATCATCGGCAACCGCACCGACATCCGCATCGTCGGCGACCGCTTTGTTTTCCAGTCGGAGGTGCTGTTTGACCAGGCCAGCGCCGATCTCAGCGCCGGGGCGAAGCAGCAACTCGATCCGGTGATCGCCGCGCTGAAGGAGATTTCCGCCAAAATCCCCAAGAACATCAACTGGGTCTTGCAGGTTGACGGCCATACCGACAAGCGGCCGATCAAGAACGCCCAGTTTCCATCGAACTGGGAATTGTCGACCGAGCGCGCGCTCTCGGTCGTGCGCTACATGATCGACCAGGGCATCCCGCCGAACCGGCTGGCTGCCGCCGGCTATGCCGATACCCAGCCGATCGATCCCGCCAACACCAACGACGCTTATCGCCGCAACCGCCGCATCGAGCTGAGACTGACGGAACGGTAGTACCCGCAATCAATAAACCGCACCACGTTCCACAGTTCCTCCCCCGTGCACGGGGGAGGTGGCGAGCGCAGCGAGCCGGAGGGGGCGCCCTCGCGAATGCCCCCTCCACCATGCTGCGCACGGTCCCCCTCCCCCGCCTCGCGGGGGAGGAACCGGTTCGCGCACGCGACTCGCACTCCAGTGATGCCGGGTACTAACCTATTCCTGACCGCCCGCCACACGGATGACAAAATTGCTGAGCCATTTTTGCATGGCTGCGGTAGAGTGAATGCAAGACCTTCCGATTCGGGGTAGGATATGCATGCGTCCGCCGGCAGCGTGGGCAACGGGCGCGGAGAGGAGAGCATGCGGATGGCCGGTAGCGTGATGCCGGCTGAAAATCGCCGATCTGACCGCCATCTCGCGCAGCCAGCGTCTTTAGGGGCAGTTCACGACGCGGTCATGCCCCTTGCGAGTCACCTGTAGATTTTTGAGAAACCAGCACCTTGCCGGGCCGGCCGTCGGTGCGACGAAAGGATAGGAAACCATGGCGCAAGTCGCGCTGCGTAAAATCGTGAAGACCTTCGATAAGACACCGGCGGTCCAGGGGATCGACCTCGACATCGCCGATCGCGAATTCATCGTGCTGGTCGGCCCCTCCGGCTGCGGCAAGAGCACGACCCTGCGGATGATCGCCGGGCTCGAAGAGGCGACCTCGGGCGAAATCTACATCGGCGACCAGCTGGTCAACGACGTGCCGCCAAAGGACCGGGACATCGCGATGGTGTTCCAGAACTATGCGCTCTACCCGCATATGACGGTGTTCGAGAACATGTCGTTCGGCTTGCGTCTGCGCAAGCT
>DATLTH010000580.1:0-6084 GCA_035533695.1 Allostellaceae bacterium
AAGGCGATCATCGCGCTCGCCGACCGCCCGGAGCAGCCGGTGGTCCTGCACGGCGTGCAACACCTGTTTCATCCGCCGGTGCTATTGCCCGCCTGGCCGAGCGAGGATCGCCGCACCCGCATCGTGTTCATCACCCGCGACCTGCCGCGCGAAGCGATCGAAGAGAGCCTGGCCGCGTTCGAAGAGGCCGACGAGCCGGAAGCGGCGGCGTCACCGCCGACCGCCTAGGAATCGGCATCATTGGAGTGCGAGTCGCGTGCACGAAACAGTTCCTCCCCCGCGCGGCGGGGGAGGGGGACCGTGCATAGCATGGTGAAGGGGGCAGCATCGCGAGGGCGCCCCCTTCGGCTCGCTGCGCTCGCCACCTCCCGCGTAAACGGGGGAGGAACTGTGGAACGTGATGCGGTTCATTGATTGCGGGTACTAAACCGTCCGCGATACGGCGCGCGCGAATGTTTCGAAGTTGCTTTCGCCGTGGTGCCGCCGGTGCGGATGTCTGGTCTCCGGCGGGGGCCTTTGATCTCTGTGGTGAGTTGCGGGCGGCGTTTCTTTCGCGGCCCGCTCCACGACAATGACCGGCTCGGCGGCCGCTGCCGGCGCCGGTTTGAATTTCCGGGTGAACTCGTCGATCAACAGGTACAGCGTCTCGACGCCGTCCCATTCGGTGCTGAGGCCGCGCAGTTCCTCCGCCTGCCGGCGCAGCGCTGCCTCGCGTCTGCGCTTCAGTTCGTTGCGTACCTGCTCCAGATCGGCGCGCGTGAGATGGTCCCACATCGGATTGGCTCCATAAGTCCGACACTCGCGTTCGGATCGGCGATGTTCGGCGGGTCGATCGCGACTTTGGAATGTGCTGGGGAGCGGTTGCGCTTCTCTCGTGACCACCCTTCGGGCATAGCCCATTGGTGGGATATTACAAGACTAGCGGGCGTATCAGGTAAATAAAATGTTCACCCGTCCGGTCTTTCGTTTAGGAAATCAGGTGCAATTATCGTGCATTGATTCAATTACACGATAAACCGAAGACAAGCACGCCGGGGGACGGTCTCGCCCGGCATCAATCCTCGGCCAGACCCTCTTGCGGGTCGCCGCCAAGAGCGCGGATCAGCGCCTTCAGTTCCTCGATCGCCTGCATGATGCGCGCCCGGTCGGGGCCGCGCACCACCAGGGTGACGCCAAAATCGCTGCGCCGGAAATACGGGTAAGAACCGATCTCGAGATCGCCGTACCGCTCCTGCAGCGCCCCCAGCTCCTTCGCGATCGTCCCTTCCCCCAACGCGCAGCTGACGCTGCGGCTGAGGATTTTCGCGCCGCCGCGCAGACGGTGCTTCAGTTCGTTGAAGGTCGCCTGCATGACCTGCGGCACGCCGGCCATAACGAACACGTTCCCGATGCAAAAGCCCGGGGCGCGCGAGATCGGGTTCAGCAGCAATGCCGCGCCCTCCGGCATGTATGCCATGCGCAGCCGCGCCTCGTTGACCGCGCCCGGCGGATAATGGCTGTCGAGCAATCGCTTGGCCTCGGGATGAAGGATCAGCGCCACCCCGAAGGCTTCGGCGATGCAGGCGGCGGTGATGTCGTCATGGGTCGGGCCGATCCCGCCGGTGGTGAAGACATAGTCGAACTGATGCCGCACCTCGTTGACGGTCGCGACGATCGCCCGCGGATCATCGGCGATCACCCGCGCCTCGCGCAACCGCACGCCTGCGTCGTTGAGACCCTGGGCGAGAAAAGCCAGATTAGCGTCCTGGGTTCGCCCCGACAGGATCTCGTTGCCGATGATCAGCACGCACGCCGTGACGGTTTTTGGCGCCAGGCCGGCCTCGCTCATCCCATCCTCGTGGTCGCCGCTCGACGTTTCTTCATAGGCAATCGAGCGCGCTCGCACAACCGGCACGCCGGAGCATTGTCACGAACGGGGATGCTTCCCACCTTTGGGACCCGAAGGCGGCGTCTCGGCCGCGTCCGCGGGGCGTTGCCGGCGTGCCCGGATCGGGTTATGACCGCAGGCGCGACGGGAAACTTCGCACCGGCACCAGGAGAAACGAGCACTCTGTCATGCAAGAGGACGTGATGGCGGGCGTAGCCCCCGAGCGCGCCGCGCCGCGCAGCGGGCACATCAAGATCCACGGCCCCGAGGCGTTCGAGGGGATGCGCCGGGCCGGCCGACTGGCCGCGGCGATGCTCGATTTCATCACGGCTTATGTGCGGCCCGATGTGACGACCGGCGAACTCGACCGGCTGTGCCACGAATTCGCCGCCGACCACGGCGCGGTCTCGGCGCCGCTCAACTACCGGGGCTTTCCGAAATCGATCTGCACCTCGGTCAACCACGTCGTCTGCCACGGAATTCCCGGCGACCGGCGGCTGATGGACGGCGATATTCTGAACATCGACGTCACTCCGATCCTTGACGGCTGGCACGGCGATTCGAGCCGCATGTTCCTCGTTGGCGAGCGCATTCCGATCAAGGCGAAAAAGCTGGTCGATGTCACCTACGAGGCGATGATGCGCGGGATTGCGGTGGTGCGGCCGGGCGTTCATACCGGCGCCATCGGCGACGCCATCCAGCGCCATGCCGAAAGCCACCGCTTTTCGGTGGTGCGGGATTTTTGCGGGCACGGGGTCGGGCGGGTGTTTCACGACGCGCCCTCGATCCTGCATTACGGGCGGCCCGAGGACGGGCCGGTGATGCGCGAGGGCATGTTCTTCACGGTCGAGCCGATGATCAACGCCGGCCGCTACGAGGTGAAGGTTTTAAGCGACGGCTGGACCGCCGTCACCAAGGACCGCTCGCTGTCGGCCCAGTTCGAGCACACGATCGGCGTCACCGCGACCGGCTACGAGATATTCACGATCTCTCCGGCCGGGCTGCACCGGCCGCCCTACGAGCTCAACTCCCGGGCAGAAAATCCTCGGCCAGAAGCTGGTCGGGGGTGAACGCGCAATCGCGCGGAAACGCGCTCTCAGGAAGACCGGTCTCCTCCGCCGCGACGCGCCGCGCGCGCGAATACAACGCCGGCCGCATCGAAGCGACCGCAGGCCGCAAGCTGGGCGACTCGGCCAAGAGGTCCTCGATGCGCTCTCGCTGCTCGCGTATCGTTGCCGACCAGCTCTGCGACCTGAACCCGACCTGAACCTGCCATTTCAGCAAGTGAGCCATCAGCACGACAAGCCTGCTCTCGATTTCACGCTTGTCGCTGCGGCCCATGCTTTCGAGTTCCTCGGCAATGTTCTCGATGTCGAGGTGCGAGAATTTGCCGGCGCGCAGCAGGCGCGCCTGCTCCTCGGTCCAGGCGAAGAAATCGTCGTCATAGGCAGCGGCGTTGCGCGGCATCGCCGGCTCTCCATAGCTGATCGCGAGTATAACATCTCAGCGCGCGAGCCGCACGGTGGCGCGCGCGCTGCGCCCCTTGGCGTCGATGACGGTCAGGCGGACGAAGCCGATGCCGTCGGGCTGCCAGTAGGGGGTGTGCCGCGGCGCTGATGCCGACAATGGCTTTTCGTCGACCAGCCAGCGCAACGGCCCCTTGCCGCCGGTGGCTTCCAGCGGCAATGCCGCGCCGTCCCATGCCACCACCGAGCCGTTCGGCGGATAGAGGATCTTCGGCCCGCCGGCATCATGCCCCTTGCCGGCTTCGAGCGGCATCGGATCGAGCCGCTGCAAGGCCGGCGGCAGGTCGCGGTGGGCGAGGCGACGCACACCGGGCGGCGGCCGGGGCGCCGCGGCCGGCGGCGCGGGGCCGAGCAGGTCGGCGATCTTGAATAAGACGGGCGCCGCCGTGACGCGGCCGCTGCTGCCCGGCATCGGCGTGCCGTCCGGCCGCCCGGCCCACACCGCGATCGTCACTGCCGAATCGTAGCCGACCGCCCACGCGTCGCGGAAACCGTAGGAGGTTCCGGTCTTGAACGCGAGATGCAGCCCGCGACGGACCGAGGCCGGGAGCATGCCGGGCGGCGGCGGCGCGTTGCCGAGAATGTCGTTGACATACCAGGCGGCCGCCGGTCCGAAGATCGTCGTGCCGGGCGGCTCGGGATCGCCCGCGCGGGTGCGCAGCGCCGCGATCGAGCCGTTATGCGACAAGGCGCCATAGAGCGTCGCGAGGTCGTACAGCGAAATTCCGGCGCCGCCGAGCGCGACCGCGAGCCCCGGTTCGGCCTCGGCCACCGGCAGGCGCAACCTGATCCCGGCGGCGGCAAGCGCGCTGGTGAAGCGGCTCGGGCCCAGCCGGTCGAGCACCGCAACGGCGGGCACGTTGAGCGAATATTGCAGGGCCTCGGCGGCGCTGACCTCGCCCTGGAAATGCCCGTCGAAATCGCTCGGCGAATAGTCGCCGAAATGCCGCGGCCGGTCGTCGATCAGCGTCTGCGGGTGAATGATCAGACGGTCGAACGCCATCGCGTAGATCAGCGGCTTCATGGCCGAGCCCGGCGAGCGGACGACCCGCGCCATGTCGAGCGTGCCGTGCCGCGCGACCGAGGCGAAATCGGCATTGCCAACATAGGCGATGACCCGTCGCGTCCGGTTGTCGACGACCAGCGCGGCAAATGTCGCCTGCGCGTCGAGCGCCGCGACTTCGCGGTAGAGCAATGCTTCGACCTGGCGCTGCAGCATCGGGTCGATCGTCGTGCGCTGCACCGGCGCGGTCGGATTGCTCGCCCTGAGGAATCGCGCCAGATGCGGGGCGTGGAACGGCAATCGCAACCTTCGGTGCGGCACCGGCTCGGCCAGCGCCTCCTCCATTGCGGCCGGCGAGATGACGCCGCTTGCCTGCAGCCGCACCAGCACCGCGTCGCGCGCGCGGCGCGCGGCCCGCGGATGGCGGTCGGGCCGCAGGCGCTCGGGCGAGCGCGGCAACGCCACCAGGAGCGCCGCCTCGGCCGGCGACAGATGGCGCGGCTCCTTGCCGAAATAGGCCAGGCTCGCCGCCCGCACCCCTTCGAGATTGCCGCCGAACGGCGCCAGGGTCAGATAGAGGCCGAGGATGCTGTCCTTGTCGAGATGCCGCTCCAGGCTCAACGCCTCGCCCATCTCGATAAGTTTTGCCCGCAGCGTGCGCGGCCGCCGTTCCAGGAGGCGCACGGCCTGCATCGTCAGCGTCGAGGCGCCCGACACGATATGGCCGCGCCAGACGAGCTGGCCCAGCGCGCGCACCGCGGCGATCGGATCGACCCCGGGATGCTCGAAAAATCGCCGGTCCTCGGCCGCGATCAGCATGTGGCGGTAGAGCGGGTCGACCTCGCCCGGCGTTGTCGGCAGCCGCCATTTGCTGTCGGCCGACAGAAAGCCGCGCAGAATCGAGCCGTCACGCGCCAGGACCAGCGCCGAGAGATCGCCGCTGCGGTCGAGCGAGGGGGGCGGCAGCGCGAGAAGCCCCAGGACGGCGAGCCCGATCAGCGCAACCGGCGCGGCGATCCAGAGGAGGCCCCGCCGCATGCCGGCCGGCAACCGGGCGAAGCCCAGGCTCATCGCGTCTGCACGTTGAGCGTGCCGATCGCGGTACGCCCGGTGGTCTCGGGCTCGTACATGTCTTCGACGACGAGCGCGGGATATTTGAATTGCCCTGGCGTCACCGCGCGCACCACGTAGGCGAGGCTGAACTTGCCGGCGCCGCGCAGGTCTAATGCGGCGATATAGCGATCGTCGCGCCCTTCGGCATAGGCCGTATCGCTGGGCTTCTTCAGCCACGGGTAGCTCGACGACGAGTCGCCGCCCGCCGCTGTCGCGGTCTGGATCTCGAACCCGGCCGGCAGCAGGTCGACGACGAGGGCGCGCGCCGCCCCGGCCGGCTTGCGCTCCCCGCTGATCACGACGACGAACAGATCGCCCTGCCGCACCTTCGACAGATCGGCCGGCGAGCCATCCGGGTGAAACACCGCGCGGCTCACCGAATAGCCGCTGCTCTCGGCCGGCAGATCGGCCTTCGGCACGCCGGTGATCGATACCGTGCGCCAGGCCGGCGTCTTGCCCCGGTTGGCGACCGTCAAGGGGGCGGCGGCGCTGCCGAGGGCGCGGCGGAAATACAGCGGCTGGCTGCGCTTCTGCGGCGTCCCGTCGCCGACCGCCACGCTCATCTCGCCGCCGCC
>DATLTH010000581.1:0-2010 GCA_035533695.1 Allostellaceae bacterium
TCTGCATCAGATCGATGACGTCGCTCTTCAGCAATTCGGCCGAGCGCCGCATCTGCGCGATCCCGGCCTCGCGCCCGCTGGTCCACACCTTGGTCGCCAGAAAGACGCGCGGCCGAACGCCGGCCTCGGCGACAAGATCGCCGGTCACCGCCTCGGCTCGGCCGTACATCGGCGACGTATCGATGATATGCCCGCCGGCATCGGCGAACGCCTGCAACACCGCGCGCAGTGGCGCCCGACCCCGTTCGTCGGCGCCGACATCGAACACCTGTGAGGTGCCGAGCCCGATGACCGGCATCGCCTCGCCGGAGGACGGTATCGGGCGGGTGAGCATTGCGGCAGCTTCCATGGCGTCGGTCCTTCCGAATAAACAAAACGGCAGAGCCGCAGCCAGCACATCGCGCCGGCGCAATGCGTGCGGCGATTGCCCCCTCACCCCTTCCCTCTCCCCGCAGACGGGGAGAGGGGGACGCACCGATTACGACACACCCGTATCCAGGCCGAGCATCAGGCACAAATTCTGCACCGCCGCGCCCGAGGCCCCCTTGCCGAGATTGTCGAGCCGGGCCACCAAGACCGCCTGTCGCCGCGCCTCGTTGGCATGAACGCGCAGTTCCAGGCGGTTGGTGTCGTTGAGCGCCTCCGGCTCCAATTTGCCGCCGGATGCCGGCTCGACCACGCGGACATAATCGCAACCGCGATAATACGCGGCGAGCGCATCGTGCAGGTCGCTGCCGCGCGGGCCGCCCGGCAAGGTGTCGAGATGCAACGGCACCGAAACCAGCATGCCCTGGCGGAAATGCCCGACCGAGGGGACAAAGATCGGGCGGCGGCTGAGCCCGGCATAAAGCTGGGTTTCCGGCACGTGCTTGTGTTCGAGCCCGAGCGCGTAGAGCTCGAAGGCCGGGCCGCCGTCATGGTCATGCGCCTCGATCATCGACCTGCCGCCGCCGGAATAGCCGCTGACCGCGTTGATCGCGATCGGATGGTCGGACCGGACGAGGCCCGCCTCGACGAGCGGGCGCAGGAGGCCGATCGCGCCGGTCGGATAGCAGCCGGGGTTGGCCACCCGGTGCGCGGCGGCGATCTTATCGCCCTGGCCGGCGATCATCTCGGGAAAGCCGTAAGTCCAGGCCGGGTCGACCCGATGCGCGGTCGAGGCGTCGAGCAGTTTCGGCCTGTCCGCGCCGAGCCCGTCGGCGAGCGAAGCGGCCTCGCGCGCCGCCTCGTCGGGCAGGCATAGGATGACGAGATCGACTTCGGCCATGATGTCGCGGCGCGCCGCCGTGTCCTTGCGCAATGCCGGCGGCAGGCTCCTCAGCGCCACCTCGGGCATCGCCTCGAGGCGGGCACGGATGCCGAGGCCGGTCGTGCCGGCTTCGCCGTCGATGAACACGCTCGGCTGGTTGGTTGCCATTTCCCGCTCCTTCAACAAAAAACCCCACCGGTGGCAAACCGGCGGGGTCCTGGTATCTGCCGTACGAGGCGCTGGTCAGCTTGCGTCGAACGCCCCCGCGATGACCGGCTCGCCCCGCGCACGACGCCCGGGCCCGCCGCTATTGCGGGGTCGGCGTCGTTCGCTCCGGGCTATCGACAACATGGCGGCAAGGCTAAGCGCTGCGGAGCGCACCGTCAATCGCCCTATATGCCGGCCCTGGCGCCGAATTCGGCGAGGAGCGCGTCGCGCACGGTATCGAGATCGAGCCGATTGGCCTCGATCAGCGGCATGGTCTCGACGATGATCTCGTCGATGTCGCCGATCTGTTTCAGCCGCTTGTAGAGGTCGGCGCTCGGAAGGCCGAGCCCCTCCCCCAAGATCTCCATGAAATTGACGATCTCGAAATTGCGCCCGTCGCCGGCATCGCAGATCTCGCGGTGGCAGGCGTGGTAGATCGTCGCCAGGGTCGTGACCCCGGCGTCGGCGACGGCCTGCAATTCGCGCTGCACCAATTCGCGCTTGTATTTCGGCAGTTGCGCGAGGCTGTTGGCCTGGGTCCCGACGCGCGGCAC
>DATLTH010000582.1:0-4837 GCA_035533695.1 Allostellaceae bacterium
ATGACCGAGATGGCAGACGGCCTCAAATACACCGACACGACGGTCGGCACCGGCGCCGAGGCGACGCCCGGCCACAAGGTCAGCGTGCACTACACCGGCTGGCTGTACGAGAATGACAAGAAGGGCAAGAAGTTCGACAGCTCATTGGATCGCGGCGAGCCCTTCAGCTTTACGCTGGGCGCAAAGCAGGTGATCCGCGGCTGGGACGAGGGGGTCGGCGGCATGAAGGTCGGCGGCAAGCGCACGCTGATCATCCCGCCCGATCTCGGCTACGGCCAGCGCGGCGCCGGCGGGGTGATCCCGCCCAACGCCACGCTGATCTTCGACGTCGAATTGCTGAAGGTCGACTGACAAGCGGCGGGCTGCCGCTCGCCTATTTCAGCCCCAGAAGGTGCGCGCCGAGCGCCAGCTGAACGGCCGCTTGATGTCGGCGCTCGACCGGACGCAGCGGCCGCGATGATCGAGAACGCGATAATTGGTCGCGCATTGCTGATGCGTCGAGGTTCGCCCGACGCCATTCAACAGCGACTGCGCCATCCGCTCGACATCGACGACATGCTTCGCCTGCTTGACGCCGTGCACCTCAAGGACCGGCGCATCCCAGCCCAGCCCTCTTGTCAGCTCGATCGTATACATGGCGAGGCGACCCCTGTAACCGCACGACCCGAACATAAGCCGACAAGCGCTTAAACACGTGTGAAGCGGTTCACATGCCGCATGATTTTGTTTGCGCTGCGGACGGAGCGTCCGGCGTGGTCGCTGACGGCGGAGCGGCGCGGCTCATCCCTGCCGCGTCTCGGCGTCGGCGTCGGAGGCGACCGGTGCGGTGCCGGCAAAGGCGTGGTTGTCGAAGGCGATGCTTTTGATCACCGCATAGACCGCGCGGCCCGGCCTGAGACCGAGGCCTTCGACCGAGCGGCGGGTCAGCCGCGCGACCAGGGCTTCGCCGGCGCAATCGAGCTGCATCTCGACGATCGGCCCGTCGGCACGGCCGATCTCGGTAACGGTGCCCGGCAAGACGTTGAGCGCGCTCAACCCCACGGGCGGCATGAGCGCGATCATCACGTCGCGCGCGCGGATGCGGACGCGCAGCGCCGCTCCGACCGGCAGGTCGAGGTGAGGCACCAGCAGATCGCCGGCGGCGGCATGCAGCGTCGTCAGGCCGAAGGCAGCATCGTGGCCCGTGACCCGGGTGGCGAGGATCGCGCCGGCTTCGGCGCGACCGGTCAGCGGGAACAGGTCGATGCGGCCCATGATCCGGGCGGGCGGGCCGACCGCGGCGACGCGGCCCTCGTCGAGGACAACGAGTGTCGTGGCCAGCCGCGCCACCTCGGCGACCTGATGGCTGACATAGACGATCGGCACCCCGGCCGTGTCGCGCAGCCGCTCGATATAGGGCAGGATCTCGGTCTTGCGCGCCTCGTCGAGCGAGGCCAGCGGCTCGTCCATGACGAGGAGGCGCGGGCGCGCCAGCAATGCCCGGCCGATCGCGACGCGCTGCTTCTCGCCGCCCGACAAATTGGCCGGCCGCCGGGCCAGCAACGGACCGACGCCGAGCAGCTCGATGACCCGATCGATCTCGGCCCCGCCGCCGCCCCTGGGGGCGAACCAGCGGCCGTAGAGCAGGTTCTGCTTTACCGTCAGATGCGGAAAGAGGCGCCCTTCCTGAAACACATAGCCGATATGGCGGCGGCGCGGCGGTACGAAGATGCCCCGCTCGGTATCGCTCAGCACCTCGCCGTCGATGACGATATGGCCGCGCTCGGGGCGCAACAGCCCGGCGATCGCATTGATCAGCGAGGTCTTGCCGGCACCCGAGCGGCCGAACAGCGCAGTCAGGCCGCCCGCGCTGTCGAATGCGGCGTCGAGGACAAAGCTGCCGAAGCGGTGCCCGACCCTGACGCTCAGCATGTCACAGCCCGAGTGCCCGGCGGGTCGCCCGCTCGACCAGCACTTCGGAAGCGAACAATGCCGCCAGCGAAATCGCGATCGAAACCAGGGTCAGGCGGAACGCCGCGAAATCGCCGCCCGGCACCTGCAGAAACGTGTAGATCGCGGTCGGCAAGGTCTGGGTCTCGCCCGGAATGTTCGAAACGAAGGTGATCGTCGCGCCGAACTCGCCGAGCGCGCGGGCGAACGAGAGGATCATCCCGGCAAGGACACCGGGCAGGATCAAGGGCAGGGTGATCGTCGCGAACACCCAGCAGGCGTTGGCGCCGAGCGTCGCGGCGGTGTCTTCGAGGCGGCGGTCGACGGCGTCGATCGACAGGCGGATCGAGCGCACCATCAGCGGAAAACCCATCACCGCACCGGCGAGCGCCGCGCCGGTCCAGCGGAACGCCAGAACGATCCCTAGATACTCGGCAAGAAAATGCCCGAGCAGCCCGCGCCGGCCGAACAGCAGCAGCAGCAGGTAGCCGGTCACCACCGGCGGCATGACCAGCGGCAAATGAACGACCGCGTTGAGCAGCGATTTGCCCCAGAACCGGCCGCGCGCCAGCAATAGTGCGACCGCGATCCCGGCCGGCAGGCTGCCCAGCATCGCCCAGACCGCCACCCGCAACGACAGCCGGATCGCGGTGATTTCCTCCGGGGAAAAGTCGAGGCTCGCCGTCACCGCTCGTGGTCGAGCACGGTGAAGCCCTGCGCTTCGAACAGTTTGCCGGCGGCGGGGCCGCGCAGATACGCTTCGAGCACCGCGGCGTCGGGTTGCGCCTTCTTGGTCAGCGCCATCGGATAGACGATCGGCGGGAGGGTGTTGGCGGGGAAGGTGGCGACGATCTTGACCCCCGGTTCGACGGCGGCATCGGTCTGATAGACGATGCCGAGCGGCGCCTCGCCGCGCGCCACCAGCAAGAGCGCGGCGCGGACGTTCTCGGCCGCAGCGACGCGCCCGGCGACGCTCGGCCAGACGCCAAGCTTGGTCAGCGCCGCCTTGCCGTAGAGCCCGGCCGGCACCGCGGCCGGGTCGGCCATCGCGAGGTGCCCGCCGCCGAGCAGCTTTGCCAGCGGGAAGCCCGGGCCGATCGTCACCTTGACCGGGCTGTCCTTCGGCGCGATCAGCACGAGACTGTTGCCGAGCAGATCGTCTCGGGTTTTCGGGTCGATCAGGTTGCGCTGCTGCAGATAGTCCATCCATTTGAGGTCGGCCGAGATGAACATGTCGGCCGGGGCGCTGTTCGCGATCTGCTTGGCCAGGGTGGGGCTCGCCGCGTAAGAAACGACCGCGTGCTTGCCGGTATCGTGCTGCCATTTGGCAGTGATGTCGTCGAGCGCGTTCTTGAGGCTGGCGGCGGCAAAGACGACGACATCCCCGGCTTGTGCAGGGCCGGGGTATGCCGTGGCGGCTAACGCTGCCGCGGCAAACGCGGCGATGGCGGTGACTACTATCCGTCGCTGCATATCGATGCTGTTTCCCACGCTATGTCGATTTGGGCATAGCGCATCTGAGCGGAGAGGCGCGCTTCGTTCAAGCTCAATTTTCAATTCCCCGGACTGTCCGATCGCGAGCGGCCCGCGAGCGCCCTGAGATCCTCGGCGGCCTCGGCGTCGGCCCGGCCATGAATTCGACGATAGCGCTCAAGCACCTCGGCGCCGAACGCGGTCAGAGCGGCGCCGCCGCCGCCGGAGCCGCCGGGCGATGCGGCGACAACAGGTTCGGTGAACGCCTGGTTCATGCTGTCGAGCAATACCCAGGCCCGCTTGTACGACATCCGCATGTCGCGCGCGGCGGCCGAGATCGAGCCGGTATCGCGGACCGATTGGAGCAGCCGCGCCTTGCCGGGCCCGATCCGGGCGCCCGACTCGAACACGATGCTGACCTTGAGCCTGGGCATGTCGTGACGTGATATAGGCGAGGTTGGAGCGCCAGGGAACGCCGCAGAATGGGCAAGAATGGCGTGATCCAGCGCAGGCTCCGCCATTTGGGCTGGACTGCGGATTTCGGTGGCGCCGTCGCCGTCGCTCGGCCAGGATCGCTGAGCAGCGAGTCGATGCGGCGGCGGGACAGCCTGATGAACCCTTTCGACCTCACCGGCCGGGTTGCGGTCGTCACCGGCGGCAATGGCGGGATCGGCCTCGGCATGGCCGAAGGCCTCGCCAGGGCCGGAGCCGCAATCGTCATTGCCGCACGCAACCGCGAGAAATCCGAGGCGGCGGTCGCGGCATTGGCGTCATCCGGGGCGCGCAGCGCGTTCATCGAGTTCGACGTCGCCGATCCGAACTCCTGCCGCGCCATGGTATGGCAGGCCGTCGAGCGGTTCGGCCGCCTCGACATCCTCGTCAACAATGCCGGCATGTCGATCCGGAAGCCGCCCGAGGCTTACGATGACGCCGAGTGGCGGCAGGTGCTCGACACCAACCTGGGCGGCGCTTTCGCCTGCTGCCAGGCTGCCCACATGCCGATGAAGCGGCAGGGCGGCGGCAAGATCATCAATATCGGCTCGATGATGTCGATCTTCGGCGGCGCTTATGCGGCCGCCTATTCGACCAGCAAGGGCGGCATCGTGCAAATGACCAAGTCGCTCGCCACCGCCTGGGCCAAGGACAACATCCAGGCCAATGCGGTGTTGCCGGGCTGGATCGACACCGAGCTGACGCGCCGCGCCCGCGAGCAGGTGCCTGGCCTCAATGAGCGCGTCCTCGGCCGCACCCCGGCCGGCCGCTGGGGGATGCCCGAAGATCTGGCGGGGATCGCCGTGTTCCTCGCCGCCGCAGCTTCGGATTTCGTGACCGGCGCTGCGATCCCGGTCGATGGCGGGTACGCGGCGGAATTCTAGGGCAGCCAAGGCGTGCCCTAGGGGAAGTGGCATATCGGAAGAGGAATTACGTTGATACA
>DATLTH010000583.1:0-2752 GCA_035533695.1 Allostellaceae bacterium
TTGCCGCCCTGGAAGGCGCGACGGGTGAACTCGCCGGGCTCGGCGAGACGCAAGCCCAGGCGGCCGAGCGCCGCCATCACCGCGGTCAGCACGGCGCGGCTGCCGTGCAGGTGCAATTCGGCGACATCCTCGCCGGTGACGCTGCGCGGCCCGGGAAACCACAGCGCGAGACCGTCGTCGATCCCCTCGCCGCTGCCCGGGTCGCGCACCCGGACATGACGTGCCACCCGCGGCGGCGGCAGCTTCCCGGTAAGCGCCTTGAGCGCCGGCCCGGCCTCGGAGCCGCTCATCCGGACAATCGCAATCGCCGCACGCCCGGGCGCGGTCGCCGGGGCGTAGATCGTGTCGGACGCGAGCGGCCTCAGTGCTTCGGCGGCAGCTGGTCGGGCTGCAGCATCAGGCGTTCGACCCGGCCGCCGTTCTTCAGATGGGTCTCGAGGATCTCGTCGATGTCGCTCTGCGACTCGAAGTGGTACCAGACGCCCTCGGGATAGATCACCATGTTGGGACCGAACTCGCAGCGGTCGAGACAGCCGGCCGCGTTGAAGCGGATGTTTTGTATCCCCATCTGCCGCGCCTTTTCGCGCGCATAGCCGCGCAGTTTGTCGAAGCCGCCGGCCGCCTCCGCGCGCGCCATGCAGCAGCCGCGCGGATGTCCCTCCGGCCGCACATTGTTGCACATGAAGATGTGACGATCGTAGAACAGGCTCGGGTCGTCTGCCATTCGCTATCTCCTCGCAACGCAACGGCGGAGTGCCCCTCGCAATCCGCCGCGCCGCATCCAAGATGGAAAGGGGACCGTAGCCTGTCATGCCGGCCGCGGCAACCGATCCAGGCGCAGCCCGCCCTCCTGGATTGATCATGGGGATCACGCATGGACAAAAACCGCCTCGGCGAGGAAACCAGCCCCTACCTGCTGCAGCACAAGGACAATCCGGTGCATTGGCAGGCCTGGAACGCGCAGACGCTGGAAGCCGCCCAGGCGGCCGGCAAGCCGATCCTGTTGTCGGTCGGCTATGCCGCCTGCCACTGGTGCCACGTGATGGCGCACGAGAGCTTCGAGAACCCGGCGATCGCGGCGCTGATGAACGCGCTTTTCATCAACGTCAAAGTGGATCGCGAGGAGCGTCCGGACATCGACGCGATCTATATGAACGCGCTCCATCTGATGGGCGAGCAGGGCGGCTGGCCGCTGACCATGTTTCTGACGCCGGCGGGCGAGCCGTTCTGGGGCGGCACCTATTTCCCGCCCGAGCCGCGGTGGGGGCGACCCGGTTTTCCCCAGATCCTGGAGGCGATCGCCGACGCCTATCGCCAGAAGCGCGACGACGTAATGAACAACGTCGCCGCGTTGCGCGAGGGATTGGGGCGGCTCGGCCGGCCGCAGCAAGGCGCGGGCGAGGCAGCGCCGGTCGCGCCGGAACTCTCGGCCGGATTGCTCGACCGGATTGCCGAGCGGCTGTCGCGCGAAGTTGATCCGCTGAACGGCGGCATCGGCACCGCCCCCAAATTCCCGCAATGCGGCGTCTTCGAGTTGCTGTGGCGCGCCTGGAAGCGCACCGGCCGCGAACCCTATCGCGAAGCCGTATTGCGCACGCTGACGACGATCAGCCAGGGCGGCATCTACGACCATCTCGGCGGCGGCTATGCGCGCTACGCCACCGACACTCACTGGCTGGTGCCGCATTTCGAGAAGATGCTCTACGACAACGCCGAACTGGTCAGCCTCTTGACGTTGGTGTGGCAGGAAACCGGCGACCCGCTTTACGCAACGCGCGTCGCCGAGACGATCGGCTGGATCGAGCGCGAGATGACCCATCCCGAGGGCGCCTTCTCCAGCAGCCTCGACGCCGACAGCGAGCACGAGGAGGGCAAATTCTACGTCTGGTCGGAAAATGAGATCGACGCGGTGCTAGGCGACGCCGCGCCACTCTTCAAGCGCATTTACGACGTGACCGGCGGCGGCAACTGGGAGGGCAAGACGATCCTCAACCGGCTGGCCAATCCCTCGCTCGCCGACGCTGCGACCGAGGCCGAACTGTCGCGCTGCCGCGATCTGCTGCTGCAGGCGCGCGCCCGCCGGGTGCGGCCGGGGCTCGACGACAAGGTGCTGGCCGACTGGAACGGGCTGATGATCGCCGCGCTGGCCGAGGCGGGATTGGCGTTCGGGCGCGCCGAGTGGGTTGCGCTGGCGGAGCGCGCCTTCGCTTTTGTCGTGCGCGAGATGACCGGCCCCGACGGCAGGCTGCGCCACAGCTGGCGCGTGGCCCGCGCGCGCCACCCGGCCAGCGTCGACGATTACGCCAATCTGTGCCGCGCCGCGCTCGCCCTCCATGAAGCCACATCGCAGGGCGCTTATCTGGCGCAGGCCCGCGATTGGGTGGCGGTGCTCGACCGCCATTACCGGGACGATGCCGGCGCCGGGTACTTCTTTTCCGCCGACGACACCCAGGACCTGATCGCGCGGGTCAAGACCGCGCACGACGCCGCGGTGCCGTCCGGCAACGGCACGATGGTCGGGGTGTTGACCCGGCTCGCCCTCTTGACCGGCGAGGACGCCTATCGCCGGCATGCCGAGGCGATCATCGCCGCCTTTGCCGGCGAATTGGGGCGGAATTTCTTCCCGCTGGCGACGCTGATCAACAATGCCGAACTGGCATTGCAACCGGTGCAGATCGTCATCGTCGGCGAGCCGGACGACCCGGCCGCCGCGGCGTTGCGGCGCGTCGTCTACACCCTTTCGCTGCCAAAC
>DATLTH010000584.1:0-3044 GCA_035533695.1 Allostellaceae bacterium
AACAGATTGTTCAAGAGAAAATTGCCGGTCATCGCGACCACGGTCGCCACCGACTGGCCGATCGCGAACGCCGCGAGCAACACATGGGTGACGAACCACAGCGTCAATAAATGCGTGCCGACGCCGAGCGCGCCGATCGTCGCGAACAACAGGAAGCGGACCGGGACCGCCGGCCCGACCAGCTTTTCCAGGAGCAGCATGAGGTATTCCCAGGCCACCATCGTATCGAGCTTGCTCTCGCCGTGGAGGCGCTGGCGAAAATTGAGCGGCAACTCGGCAAAGGCGAGCGGCCGCGGGGAGGACGCAAACAAATCCAACAGGATCTTGAAACCCTGACCGGACAATCCCCGCATCGCCTCGGCAAAAACCTCGCGCTTGATCATGAAAAACCCGCTCATCGGGTCGGACAGATCAGCCCTGATCACGAGTCGCCCGAGCCGGCCGGCGATATCGCTGATCATCACGCGCGAGCGCTGGAGCCCGCCGACGCTTCCCTCTTTGACATAGCGGCTGGCGACGACGACATCGAGCGGCTCGGCCTTGATTTTTGCCAGCATTGTCGGCAGCAGATTTTCGTCGTGCTGCAGGTCGCCGTCCATGACGGCGGCGTAGGGCGCCGCACTCGCCAGGATGCCCTCGATGCAGGCCGAGGCAAGACCGCGCCGGCCGAGCCGCTGGAGGACGCGGATGTTGCCCTGCCCTTTGGCGAGAGCGCGCACCACCTCGGCGGTGCCGTCAGGCGAATCGTCATCGACGAAGATCACCTCCCAGGCGATACCGGCAAGGACGCGATTGAGGCGCTCGACCACGAGCGGGACGTTGTCGCGCTCGTTGAGGGTCGGAATGACGATCGTCAGCTCGGGTCCGCCGATGCCGCCGGTGGGTGCGCCCTCGACGACGCACCCTTCCAGGGATGCCGGAGGGGCCGAATCGACAGGGTGAAGGTGCGCACCGCTCATCTCGCGCTCGTCCGCATAAAAGCTCGGGAATGATCCCACATCGCTCGGCGCGAGGCTATGCGCAAAAGGTTGCCAATGTGTTGCCGGCGGTCGGGGTGTTGCCGGTGCTCAGGGTGTTGCCGGTGCTCAGGCCTGCCCCGCCACACAGTCGTCGATCGATAAGGGGCGCAGATAGGAGTGTTCGAAATCGGCCAACGCCGAGAGTTCCTCGATATTCTCGATCACCACGAGCTGGTCGGTGATTCGCACGAGGCCGTCGTCGCGCAACTGGCGCAGCACGCGGTTGACATAAGGGACGCTGAGGCCGAGCGCGTCGCCGATCGTCTCCTGGGTCAGGGGCAGCCGATAGGACCGCTCGTCCGCCAGCCCGACGAGTTGCAGCCTGACAAGCAATTCGAGCAGCATATGTGCAATCCGCTCGGTCGCCGACCGTCGGCCGACCGCGATCAGATGCTCGGCCAGGATCGCCGTCTCGGCCGCGAACGACCAGAACAGCTTGGCCGCCAGCTGCGGCTGACTGTCGAACAGCCCGATCAGCCTGGCCAGCGGGATCGCTGCGACGGTCGCCGGGGTCAGCGTCTTTACCGTATGGGGCGCGGTGTCGAAACGGCAACTGGTGACGCCCGCAAAATCCCCCGGCAGCACAAAGTTCAGCACCTGCCGGCGCCCATCGCGCAGGATACGGTAGCGCAGTGCGACCCCCTCGATGACCAGGAAGACGCCACCGCACCGCCTTCCCTCGCTGACGATCTCCTGCCCGGAACGTACAACGCGGCTGGCCGCCTTCAGGTCGAGCAGGGCGGCCGCTTCCTCCGCCACCGGCGGCAGGCTTGGCGATAACCTGTCGTTGAGCGCTTTCGGCAATGACGCCGCAGCGGCTGATCTGCTTGCCACCCGGTTCCTCCCCCCTGTTCACCAACGCGGCTGTTTTTGCTCGCGCACCAGCTTTTGTGCCGTTTCTGCCACACCGCGGCAATTATGCGGAAACCGCGGCAACCTTGTGATCGTGGTCGATCAACCAGCGATCCGAAATTATCCTTTAGATAGAGGCTTATAATTCAGGTTTGGCGATCGCGCATTATAATAAATGAATCTGATGGCGCAATGACAGCCTCGCGCAACGCGACGACTGTCCGCCCCGGAGGCCAACCAGAAAGTTGGCCTTGTGGGCTGAGCGCGCAAGCCTCGGCACCAACCCGAGTAGGCGTCCAACGGGGGGAATTATGAGCAACGGGCGGAATGCCGTCATTACCGCGGCCCTGGCCGGCATGTTGTCTGCGCCATTGGTGGTCGCACCGTCTATGGCCAAGGCCGATGAGATATCGGATCTGCGCGCCAATCAGGAACTGCTGCAACGCCGGCTCGACCAGATCGAGCAGACCGCCCAGGTCGGCACCGCAAAGCCGCAACTGCCGCCCGGCAGCGCGTCGCTCGCCGGCAGCTTCCCGCGCTCGTTCCTGATCCCGGGCACCGACACCTCGATCCAGATCGGCGGTTATGTCGATCTCTCCGCCAGCTATTTCTTCTCGGCCGGCGGCAACAATTCGAACGCGGCGGTGCCGCCGGTCAACGGCGCCCCGATCGCCTCCGGCCTGCCGTTGCCGGGCACCGTGGCGGCGGCGCGCCAGCATGGCTGGTTCCGCATGCAGGCCTCCGAATCGCGCTTCTTTGTCGAGACCCGCACGCCGACCGCCTGGGGCCAGGCCTTGACCCACCTCGAATTCGACTTCTTCGGCTGCACCGCGGGCAATTACTGCAACGACCTCAACACCGCGACCAACCCCGATACGCCGCGCCTGCGCCTCGCCTACGGCACGTTGGGCGGGTTCATCGCCGGCCAGACCTGGGTCCCCGGCAACGACCTCGAGGCCTCGCCCGACATCTTCGACTTCGGCGGCGATGTCGGCGGCTGGGGCTACGCCCGCGCGCCGCAGATCGGCTACAAGGCGCCGATCGCATGGATGCCGGGCAGCAGCGCCGGCGTCTACCTGGTGCAGCCCTACACCCAGATCGCCACCCCGCTCGGCGGGTACACCGACGAGAGCATCGGCAATGCCTCCGGCTCCTTGCCGATTACCGCGGCCA
>DATLTH010000585.1:0-2388 GCA_035533695.1 Allostellaceae bacterium
CGACCTTACCGTCGATTGCGCGGTCAGCGTGTCGCCGAGCCTGCCCGGCAAGCAGCACGTCAAGATCGTCTGGCGGGTGCGCCGCGCCGATGGCTCCCAAATCGGTAATGTCGCGCAGGAAAACGATGTGCCGCGCGGAGAACTCGACGGACGCTGGGGCGATCTCGCCTACAATGTCGCGATCGCTGCCGGCGACGGGCTGATGCAACTTATCGCCCGCGGCCTGCCGCGGCCAAAAGCGTGAACCGAGAGACATCCTCGACCAGCGCGGCCGTGACCGGAGGAATGGGGATCACAACGGGATGTTGTCGTGCTTCTTCCAGGGGTTTTCCAGCCGCTTGCCGCGCAGCATCGCCAATGCCCGGCACAGGCGGCGGCGCGTCGCCCGCGGCTCGATCACGTCGTCGATGAAGCCGCGGCTCGCCGCGACGAACGGATTGGCGAACTTCTCGCGGTATTCCTGCGCGCGCGCCTCGATCTTGCCGGCATCGCCCAAATCGGCGCGGAAGATGATCTCGACCGCCCCCTTCGGCCCCATCACCGCGATCTCGGCCGACGGCCAGGCGAAATTGACGTCGCCGCGCAAATGCTTCGAGCTCATCACATCGTAGGCCCCGCCATAGGCCTTTCTGGTGATCAGCGTCACCTTCGGCACCGTCGCCTCGGCAAAGGCGAACAGGAGCTTGGCGCCGTGCTTGATGATCGCGCCGTATTCCTGGTCGGTTCCCGGCAGAAAGCCCGGCACGTCGACAAAGGTCACGATCGGGATGTTGAAGCAGTCGCAAAAGCGCACGAAACGCGCCGCCTTCCTGGCGCTGTCGATGTCGAGAACGCCGGCCAATACCATCGGCTGGTTGGCGACGATGCCGATCGTCGCGCCCTCCATGCGGGCGAAGCCGATCAGGATGTTGGCGGCGAAATTGGGCTGCAATTCGAAGAAATCGCCGTCGTCGACAACCTTCCCGATCAGCTCCTTCATGTCGTAGGGCTTGTTGGGATTGGCCGGAACCAGGGTGTCGAGCGAGGGCTCGGCGCGGTTTGGCGGATCCTTGGCGCGCGGGTCGCCGCCAAGGCCATGCGGCGCCGGGCGCGTCGGGGCCGGCCCCCGGTTCGAGCCCGGCAGGAAATCGACGAAGCGGCGCAATTCAATGAGCGCCTCGACATCGTTCTCGAAGGCGAGGTCGGCGACCCCGGAGCGCGTCGTGTGGGTGACGGCGCCGCCCAGTTCCTCCTGGGTCACGGTTTCGTGGGTCACCGTCTTCACGACATCGGGGCCGGTCACGAACATGTAGGAGCTGTCCTTGACCATGAAGATGAAGTCGGTCATCGCCGGCGAATAGACCGCGCCGCCGGCGCAGGGCCCCATGATCAAGGAAATCTGCGGGATGACGCCCGACGCCAGCACGTTGCGCTCGAACACCTCGGCATAGCCGGCCAATGAGGCGACGCCGTCCTGAATGCGCGCCCCGCCCGAATCGTTGAGGCCAATGACCGGCGCGCCGACATTCATCGCCTGGTCCATGATCTTGCAGATTTTCTCGGCATGCGCCTCGCTGAGCGAGCCGCCGAACACCGTGAAATCCTGGCTGAACACAAAAACCAGGCGGCCGTTGATCGTGCCGTAGCCGGTCACCACCCCGTCGCCCGGGACCTTCTGCTCTTCCATCGCGAAATCGTGGCTGCGGTGCTCGACAAACATGTCCCATTCCTCGAAGGAATCGGGGTCGAGCAGGAGGTCGACGCGCTCGCGCGCGGTCAGCTTGCCCTTGTCGTGCTGTGCCTGGATGCGGCGCGCCCCGCCGCCCAAGCGGGCCGCCTCCCGTTTCTCCTCCAGCCGGCGCAGAATTTCGTGCATGGCGCGCGGGATACCACCAAAGAAACCCCAAGGCCAGCGCGGCGGCCATGCGCCGGCAACGCCTGTTCAGCCCGTGCGGAGCCGGGCAAGATGGCGGCGATCGATCAGCGGGCGAGGATGCGATGGCGAAGGGGAGCGAGCTTTACCGCAAGGGAATGGCCAAGCGGCGGCAGCTGATGGGCGAGGCCGCCGTCGAGGCCGCATCAAAAGGGGTTTACGCCGACCCGGTCATGGAGAAATTCCTCGATGTCGCGGTCGAGAACGTGTTCGGCGCGCTGTGGACGCGTCCCGGCCTCGACGACAAGACGCGCGCATTGATCTGCGTCGTCTCCGATACCTGCACCGGCCGCGAGCCCGAACTCGCGCTGCACCTGCGCTTTGCCTTGCGCCAGGGCTGGACCGAGGACGAATTGACCGAAATCTTCCTGCACCTGTCGGGCTATATCGGCGTGCCGATCATCCGCGAATCGATGATGGTCGCCTCCAAGGTCTTCAAGGATTACCGCGCCGAAACGGGCGGCTGACGCAGCAAC
>DATLTH010000586.1:0-2074 GCA_035533695.1 Allostellaceae bacterium
CCGTTGTTTCGGCTTGGTTCGATCGTGATGCGGAAATCGGCCGCATCGACCAGGCGCGACGTCATCTGACAGACGATGATCGAGGGATGATTGTCGGGAAACGCGTCGCTCTGGATGATGACGGCCGGTCGCGGCTTGCCGTAATCGCCGGGCGCGGCGACGGCGACGATGTCACCGCGCGGCATCGGCGTCGAATTCGGAAACGGCCTCGATCCAGGCGAGCGCTTCCTGTTCGTCCGCCCGATCGAGCCGGGCGACCTGGGCCGCGATTCGGCGGCGCACCTCGCCGGAGCGGGCATCGGCAACGACCAGCCGCAATTCCCGCAGCCCGAGAGCCCGCCGCCGCTCGCGCATCGCCTTCATTCTCTCCTTGGGGGCTGCCACCCTCTCCTCCTGCCGCTGCGCGTTCACCGTAACGCGTTACGACGAACGACACAACGACCGGCCATCCGGGCGCATCTCCGATGCGCTGAACATTTTTGCCGAATTGGACGCGCCGGCCAACGCGGGATGAGCGATTGCCGCTACTACCGGGCCGCGTCGCGCAATGCCGCCAGAAAGCCGCGCACGCGCCTGGCGTTGACGCCGAAATCGCCGCGCCCCTGACGCGCCGCCGAGCGGATATCGACGCGGCTGCCGCCTTCCGCCGCGCTCACCCGGATCGCGATGTCGTCGGTGAAGCCGAACCAGCGGCTGCGGTCATCGGCCTCGATGATCCCGGCGGCGGGATCCGCCTTGACGATCGCCCAGCCTTTTGCCTTGGCGACCGCGAGCGCCCGGCCCCACGCCTGGTCCGGCGGCAGGGCGAGCAATGCCGGGGCGATGTCGGGATAGGATTTCTTCTGCACGGCGGCCATCGCCGGGCCGCCATAGGCGATCGGATTGCCATGCTCGGCCTTGCGCATCGCCGCGGCGAAGGCCAGCGAGGGCGGGTTGTCGACATCGGTGGTGACGTCGTTGAGCCGCGGGGAAAGCCCGCGCAGATTGTTCCAATGCCAGGGAAAATACGCCGCCGTCCCGCCGATCAGCAGACCGAGCACGGCGAGGACGAGGCCGCCTCTGGCGATCGTGCGGAATCCGAGAACAAGCGCCAGCGCGGAGATGACCAGCGCGGCGACGCCGGCATAGAAGGCATATGGCATCAGCGTTCCGAGGCCGACGCGGTAACTCCACCAGCCGGCCCGCCAGCCGATCGGCCCGGCCGCCAGCATCAGCAACGCCGCAAATCCCAGAATGAAGCCAAGCAGAGCTGCGCCGCGAACGACTCCAGCCCCGGTGCGCGCGACCGGTGCGCCCGCCGAAATCATCGGCCGGTCCTTCCCTGTTCGGCGGGAGGAAATGGCGCTTTGCGGGCCTTGTCAATCGCCGGGACGCGCGGCCGCGCGCGGCGCCGCCTCACCCCCGGTATTCGAGGATGTCGAGCCCGTTCAGCCGGTCGATCAGAAAGACGAGGCCGCGCGCCTTGTCGACGAACACGTCGTTGCTTTGGACGATCTTCTGCCCGCTGCCGGGGGTCGGCATGAAGGCGTCGACCTCTTCGGGGCGGTAGGGGTTCGAGATGTCGACCGCGCGCAACCCGCCGCCGAACCATGTCACCAGGATGACATTCCCGTTGACGGTCTCCTGCGGCTGGTGCGCGCCGAACCAGCACTCGCGGTTGAACGGCTCGTCATGCGGCACCCGCCAGGTGGCGACCGGCATCGGGTGCTTCTCGTCGGTGATGTCGACGATCCACATAAAGGCGTTGGGCGAGGGGGTCAGGCGGTCGGCCACCTCCTCATCGGTCACGACGGCGATCTTGCGGCCCATCAATTCATGCGGGATCGGCAACACGGTGTGGGTCGGGCACGGATAGGGCGGGCTCCAGTCGAGGCCGCTGACATAGGTCGGCTTGCGGATGTCGTCGATGTCGAGGATCACGAAGCCGCCGTGCCAATAGCTCGTATAGAGCCGATTGCCGCGGCGCAGCGGGTGGTGGCAGCGATGCCGGCGGCCTTGCCAGCTCGGCGTCTCTCCGCCTTCGGCCCATTGCCCCGGCATCCACCAGCGGGCGATCGGCTCGGGCCGGGCCGGG
>DATLTH010000587.1:0-4569 GCA_035533695.1 Allostellaceae bacterium
GACATATGATTCCGGATCGGTTCACTCGTCACCCCCGCGAAAGCGGGGGTCCAGGGTTGCGCGCGTCGTGCTTGCTGCCCTGGATGCCCGCTTTCGCGGACACGACGACGGGCAGCAAGTGTTGGAGTCTATCCACCAGCGTCAATCCCGCGCCGCGCTCTTCTCGTCGACCAATGCCTGCGCGATGCCGGACACCCGGGTCACGGCCTCGCGCAAGAGCCGCTTCAGCCCCGGCAATTCCTGCTCGAAACGGTCGAGCGGGGCGCCGATCAACAGGCCGGCGGTGACGCTGCCGTCGGCGTTGAAGATCGGCGCCGCGATCCCGGCCGCGCCCGGCACGGTTTCGCCGAGGCTGATCGCGAACTCTTCGCGGCGAATGGTCGCGAGCCGCTCGCGCAACTTCGCGGGTTCGGTAATCGTGCGCGGGGTCAGCGCCTCCAGCGCGGTGGAGCGGATATACGCATCGACCCAGCCCGGCTCCTGATAGGCCAACAGCATCAACCCGCCGGCCGAGACGTAGAGCGGCCTCGTGGTGCCGGTCGGTACCGTGTAGCGCACCGGATTGGCGCTATCGATGATGTCGGCATACGTCACCCGCTGCGCCGGCCGGTCGAGCACGACGAGAAACACGGTCTCGCCGCTTTTCGCTGCCAGATCCTGGAGGATCGGCCGCACCAGGTTCGGGAAGCGGCGGACCGCCAGAATATCGGCAGCAAGGCGGAAGGATTTGGGCCCGAGGCGGTAGAGGCCGTGGCCGTGCTCCATATAGCCGAGCGCCACCATCGAGCGCAGGATGCCGAGGAGGCTGCTCTTCGGCGCGCCGATTGTCGTGCTGAGTTCGGCAAGGCTCACCCCTTCTTCCGACTTGGCGAGCGCTTCAAACAACGCAACAAGGCGCGTCGCGGAGCGCGCGAACGAGCCGTCGCCGGCCGCGGCGCCTTCGCCCGCCCGTCCTGTGTTCGCCGCTCGACGCCCCGGCAAATTCCTCAACGCGCGCAACCTCCCCTTTGGTGTTACAGCAGAGTAAAGGCTGAGAGCATGCGCGTACAACGTGCGCCGCCTGAGGGCAAGGCAGCGTTGATCGCGGCAGACGGCGGCAGAAGCGGCTGCTACAGTTTCGCACCGCTTGAGGGAGGCAGATATGGCGACGACGCTCGAAACCGAAACGCGCCCGGAGGCCGGCCATGACGCCCGCCAGGGCAGCTCGTCCGGGGTGCGGATCGAGGACGTCGAATACCAGCGCCAGGGCGGGCATGCGCTGCTGGCGCGGCTGTATCGCCCGGCCGGAACCGGCCCCTACCCGGCGATCGTCCAGGTCCATGGCGGCGCCTGGGTCAACAAGGACCGCACCGACAACGATTTCATCGCCAAGGCGTTGGCCGAGAGCGGCATTCTGGTCGCGTCGATCGATTTCCGCATGCCGCCCGAGGCGCCCTATCCGGCGTCGCTCGCCGACATCAACCTCGCTGTCCGCTGGCTCAAGGCGCGCGCGCGCCTTTATGGCAGCCGGCCCGATTGGGTCGGCCTGTTCGGCACCTCGAGCGGCGGTCACCAGGCGTTGCTCGCGGCGATGCGGCCGGCCGATCCGCGCTATGCCGCGCTGCCGCTTGCCGAAGCGCCGCAGACCGATGCGCGGGTCGCGTTCGCGATCTCGGGCTGGGGGGTGCTCGACCCGCTGTTGCGCTACCACCTCGCAAAACAGGCCGGCAACGCCGAGCTGATCGAGAATCATCACGCCTTCTGGGGCACCGAGGCGACGATGAGCGAAGCGAGCCCGCCGGCGATCCTCGACCGCGGCGAAAAGGTCTTCCTGCCGCCGGCCCTGGTGTTCGGCGGCGACGCCGATGAGTGGGTGCCCCTGGAAACGATGCGCCGCCTCGTCGACGGCTGGCGCAATTCCGGCGGCGAGGTTGAATTGCAGCTCTATCCGGGCCAGGGCCACGGCTTCATGACCGGCAAGCCCGACGCCCCCTACGCCAAGCCGGCGATCGACCGAATGAAGGCGTTCATCCGCCAGCATACCGGCTGAGTCGCCGATCGGGAGGATCCGGCGCGTTGCGCTGGCCGGCTTTCGCTTGGCCCCGTCTGACCCGCAGACGGGGCGTGCGCGAGGCCGGGCTGGGCCTCGTTGTTGGGCTCGGCGTCCTGCTGGTTCTGGGACATTTCGAGAATTGGTCGGTGCTGCGCGGCCTGGAGACCGCCTCGCTCGACCTGCGCTTTCGGCTGCGCGGCGTAACGACGCCGGGGCCGGAGGTGGCCGTCGTGCTGGTCGACGATCACAGCCTTGCCCGGCTCGGGCGGTGGCCGCTGAGCCGGCGCGTCTTTGCCAAAGCGGTGCAGCTGCTCGACCGTGACGGCGCCCGGGTCATCGCCTTCGATCTGTTGTTTACCGAGCCCGAGCTGGCGATTTCGCGCGCATTGCGCAGCGCGGCGAAAGCAGCGGCGGGCCGGCTTTCCGCAACGCAGGACCCCGGGTTGCGCCAGGCGCTGACGCAACTGGCCGCGGACGACCCCGACGGCGATTTTGCCGCCGCATTGCGCAACAGCGGCAGAGTGCTCCTGCCGGTCGCCTTCTCGTTCCAGGGGCCCGAGGAGGCATCGCCGCCCGAATTGGCGGACCAGGTGTTCCAGCAGCTCGACCAAAGCAGAAACGCGCCGCTGTTTCCGCTGCAGCCGCACGAAGCGGTGCTGCCGATACCGGTGCTGGCCGGGGCGGCGTCCGGCATCGGCCATGTGCTGCTCGCCTTCGACCGCGACGGCGCGCCGCGCTACGACTACCTCGCCCTGCCGTTCGGCGGCGACTTCGTCGCCTCGTTGCCGGTGCGCGCGGCGGCGGCCTATCTCGGGCTGAAGTGGAACCAGGTCGGGCTCGCGCTCGGCGACGGGGTGCGGCTCGGCGACAGCTTCATCCCGAGCGACCGGGCGATGCGGCTGCTGATCAATTATCGCGGGCCGCGCGGCACGATCCCGACCTATTCCTTTGTCGATCTGGTCGAGGGCCGGGTGCCGCCCGAGCGGCTGAAGGGACGCATCGTCTTGATCGGCGCTTCGTTCATCGGCGCCGCCGATGCCTATCCGGGGCCGTTCGACAATACCCCGATCTCCGGCACCGAGCGCCTCGCCGACGCGACCGACACGATCCTCGCCCACGATTTCATCCGCGAGAACCCGCCGCCCTGGCCGCTCGTCGTGATCGGCCTGGTGGCGGCGTTGGCCGTTGCGACCGGCGTCGCGGCGGCGCTATTGCCGACCCGGCTCGCTTCCGTGGGCGGAACAGTGCCGTTGGTGGGCTGGGCCGCCGGCGCCCAGATCGCTTTTCAGCACGGGCTGTGGCTGCCATTGGTCAGCCCGGTCGCGGCGCTCGCCGCGGCGGCGGCGGCGGTGCTGTTGTTCCGCTACGGCTTTGTCGACCGCGAGCGCCGGTTCATCCAGACGGCCTTCCGGCATTTTCTCGCGCCCGATCTGGTCAACACCCTGGCGGCGCACCCCGAACGGCTGCAGCTCGGCGGCGAGACCCGCATGCTGACGATCATGTTCTCCGACATTCGCGGCTTCACCGCGATCTCGGAGAGCTTCAAGGCCAACCCGCAGGGGTTGAGCCGGCTGATCAACCGCGGCTTTCTGTCGCCGATGACCAGGCTGATCATGGCGCGTCGCGGCACGATCGACAAATACATGGGCGATTGCGTGATGGCGTTCTGGAACGCGCCGCTCGACGACCCCGATCACGCCGACAATGCCTGCGCCACCGCGCTCGCAATGCTCGCCGAGCTCGACCGCATCAACCGCGAGTTGATGGCCGAAGCGGAGGCGGAGGCCCGGCCGTTTCGCCCGATCCATATCGGCGTCGGGATCAACACCGGCGAGTGCGTCGTCGGCAACATGGGTTCCGACGAGCGCTTTGCCTATACCGCCATGGGCGACGCGGTGAACCTCGCATCGCGCCTCGAAGGGCAGAGCAAGACCTACGGGTTGTCGATCGTCATCGGCGAGGCGACCCGCGCGGCGGCGCCTGGATGGGCAGCGCTCGAACTCGACCTGATCGCGGTGCAGGGCAAGGAGGAGGCGGTGCGCATCTACACATTGCTCGGCGATCCGGCCTTCGCGCAAACGCCGCAATTCCGCGCGCTGTCGCAGCACCATGCCGCGATGCTGGCGCGCTATCGCGGGCGCGATTGGCCGGGAGCGCGCGCCGCGCTCGCCCGCTGTCGCGGCTGTGACCGGCGGCTCGACCCGCTCTACGACCTTTACGCGGAGCGCGTCGACTATTTCGCCGCCAATCCGCCTTCTGCCGATTGGGACGGGGTTTTTGTCGCGCCGACGAAATGAGGCTAATATCAAAGGTCAGATTGTATCGAGCGCTCGGATAACGAACTCAATCTCAATCCGCCTTCCCGGCGAAAGCCGGGACCCACCAATCCGCGTTCGAGCTGTTGACGAGTGGGTCCCGGCTTTCGCCGGGAAGGCGGATTTTTAAGCGTGCGTGCCTGAACAGCGAGTGACTCGGCGCAAGCTGACGCGGGTATAAGCAGGGCTTCCTTGACTGTGACACGAATGGTGGTGCGGGCG